>CABYWI010000059.1 GCA_902522585.1 uncultured Alphaproteobacteria bacterium | reverse complement strand
TTAGAAAAATATTGTGATGAAAATTTTCAAAATAGCTCTGACATATGTACTAAATTATTGGAATATAAAAAATTATTATTGGATGCAAATCAAAATATGAATTTGATAGGCAAAAGTACGATTGATGATTTTGATCAAAGACATTTTTTAGATTGCATACAAATACACGATTACATGACTGAAAAAAACAAATTAACCGTAGACTTAGGAACAGGGGCAGGTTTGCCAGGGGTATTACTATCAATTATTGGATATAAAAATTTACATTTAGTTGAAAAATCGCCAAAAAAATCAGCATTTCTTGAGAATTGCAAATTGCGACTAGGCCTAGATTTCACTATTCATAATCAACCTTTGGCCGAAGTTTCTTTATCAAATGCACAATATATTGTTGCAAGAGCCTTTTCTCCAATTGCAAAAATTTTAATGTTCACTAAGCAGATGGTTACTGACCAAACCCAATATGTTCTATTGAAGGGGAGGTCTTATTTAGAAGAATTAAAATTAGTTAGTAACAAAAGTTTTAGTTGGAAAGATTTTCCAAGTATCACTTCTGATGAGTCAAGGATTATAGTTTTACAAGTAAAATGATTATTACTATTGCAAATCAAAAAGGAGGTGTCGGCAAAACAACCACTGTTGTCAATCTATCAACTGCTTTGGCTTCGATAGATAAAAAAGTCTTAATAATTGATATGGATCCTCAATATAATTCCTCAATGTCATTTAATTCTTATGACCCAAAGTTATCAATATACAAAGTCTTTAGTAATTCTATTAATATTAATGATGCTATCCAAAAATCCCAGATCCCAAATTTAGATGTTATCTCCGCATGTGAAGATTTAGCAGCAGCAGAATATGAATTAGCTGAAGATGAAAATAGAAATTTCTTACTTAAAAATTATATATCAAATCTCAATCAAAGTTATGAATATATATTTATTGATACACCACCTACTCTAGGATTGCTTACAATAAGCTCCCTTACTGCGAGTGATCAGGTGTTAATTCCTGTTCAATGCGAATTTTTTGCATTAGAGGGTTTATCTAAATTAATTAAAACTATTGATGCTGTTAAAAATAATTTAAATCCAGAATTAAAACTTAATGGAATTATTTTAACTATGTTTGACAAAAGAAATTCTTTATCTTCTTTAATAGAAAAAGAGGCGCGAGAATATTTTGATACTAATGTTTATAAATTTAATGTTCCAAGAAATGTAACTTTATCTGAAGCCCCAAGTCACGGACTGCCGGCAATAATTTATGATTTAAAATGTAGTGGCTCACAAGCCTACATAGCATTAGCAAAAGAATTTTTAGAGAGGGGTAATAATGGTATCTAATAAAAAATTAGGCAAAGGACTTTCCTCTTTGCTTGGAGATAAAGTAAATTTTAATTTGGAAAATAAAAAAGATGATGGACTGCTTTTAATTCCAATTGAAAAAATATTTAGAGATGAAAACCAACCAAGAAAAGAATTTGATAAAGAAAAGATAGAGGAGTTAGCCCAATCAATTAATAAAAATGGTCTTATTCAGCCTCTAATCTTGACTAAAAAAGATGACAATAATTACATTTTAGTTGCGGGTGAAAGAAGATGGAGGGCAGCACAATTAGCTAATTTAAAAATTTTACCTTCACTGTTGTTACCATCAGACTTAGATAAAGACGAAATTTCATTGATAGAAAACATTCAAAGAGAAAATTTAAAAGTTACAGAAGAGGCTCAAGCCTATCAAAGACTTATTGAAAAAAATAGCTATACACATGATCAGCTATCTAAAATTGTTGGGAAAAGTAGATCTCACATTACCAACTTATTAAGAATCCTAAATTTAAATGAATATTTTGCTGACTTACTTAACAAAGGAGTAATTTCTATGGGACATGCAAGGGCTTTAGTGGGGAAAAACCCCGAAGACCTAGATGAAAAACTCTTATCACAAATAAATATTGGTAAAGCCTCTGTTAGGGATATTGAAAATAATTCTTCAAAAAAGA
>CABYWI010000058.1 GCA_902522585.1 uncultured Alphaproteobacteria bacterium | reverse complement strand
TAAGCACGACGCAGTCGTCATAGGTTACAATACTTATGTTGATGATAAACCGATGCTTACATGCAGATTGAGTGGAATAAAAAAAAATACAAGAGCTTTCATTTTAACTAAAAAAATCAAAGGAAAGTTAAGATTCTTACAAATACCTTTCAATGAAACTGAGGGACTCATCAATTTTTTTAAAACTTTGCGGGAATACCGCATACAAAGTGTCTTAATTGAAGGAGGCCTTAAAACTTTCAATTATTTTCTCAAAAATAAGGTATTTAACGAGGTATTTATTTGCCAATCATCCCAAACCATAAAAAATTCAAAAAAAAGATACAAGTTAGATAAAAAATTGATAAAAAGCAGTTGTAAAAAATTACATTCACAAATTTATGATAAGGACATAATAGAAATTTTTAAAAATGTTTAGTGGTATTATTCAAGCTCAAGGAAAAATTTCCCAAGTCCTTAAATCGAAGGATTTTTTAAGTATAGAAGTCCAATCTAATTTAAAAGGATACAAAATTGGATCATCAATTTGTTGTTCAGGTATTTGTTTAACGGCCACATCGATATCTAAAAATAAATTTACCGCAGATATATCGAAAGAGACTCTCTCAAAAACTAATGCTAAATTTTGGAAAAAAGGAACTTTATTAAATCTTGAAAATTCACTTAAGGTAGGAGATGAGGTTTCAGGTCATTTTGTTTTTGGACACGTAGACACTACTGGTAAGCTTTCACAAATTAAAAAAGTTGGAAAGAGCTGGTTCTTATCTATTCATTTTCCAAAAAATATAAAAAAATATATTGTCCCAAAGGGCTCAATATCATTAAATGGTGTTTCTCTTACAATCAATGAAATAGATTCTAATCTCTTTAATTGTATGATCATTCCCCATACTTTTAAAAATACTGATATTCATAAATACAAAAAAAATGAAATTTTAAATCTTGAAGTTGATATGTTGGCAAGATACGCTCATTTTTCTAATTTAAGGAGTTAATCCATTGTCAGATTTTTCAACTATTGAAGAAATTATTAATGATGCCCGTGAAGGGAAAATGTACATCTTAGTAGATAGTGAAGATAGAGAAAACGAAGGTGATATAATTATACCTGCTTCTCTCTGTAAACCTGATCATATAAATTTTATGGCCACTAATGGTAGAGGTTTAATTTGTCTTTCTATCTCAGAGTCCAGAGCAAGTGAACTTAAACTTCCTTTAATGAATCCTGATAATTGGAAAAAAAAAACAACTGCATTTACAGTTTCTATTGAATCTAGTAAAAATATAACGACTGGAATTTCAGCTTTCGATCGTGCTGAGACCGTAAGAGCTGCTGTTAATCCTGATTTCAAACCTGGAGATATAATAAGTCCAGGTCACATTTTTCCTCTAATAGCGTGGGACGGAGGTGTGCTCACTAGGGCGGGCCATACAGAAGCGGCAGTAGATATCTCTCGATTAGCGGGCTTGAACGACTCAGCTGTAATATGTGAAATTATGAATGATGATGGAACTATGGCGAGAGTGCCAGATTTAATTCCTTATGCTAAAAAGCATTCATTAAAAATTGGTACAATCCAAGACCTAATTGCCTATAGAATTAAAAACGATATTTTAATAAAAAAAATTCCTGAAAAAAATCATCAAATTAAAAATATTTACTCTGATGCATTCGAATTAAACATTTTCGAAAATACTATTGATGGTCTTCACCATGCTACTTTGCATATAGGAGACTTACAAAATCAGAGCACTGTCTTAACAAGAGTCCACCCAGTTCAAGGTTTTGATGATATTATTATGAATTACAATAATCCAAAAACAAAAGATCTTCATGCGTCAATCGATAAAATTAAATCTCATGGTTCTGGGATTGTTGTCTTAATTAATAATCCTATATTAGGAGACTTAGGTCAATTATCTCAAGATGAAAAAGTCAAATATTACGGTTTGGGCGCTCAAATATTAAAAAATTTCTCGATTACAAATATTTCTGTAATATCCAATTCTTTTTCTAATGAATTAGATTTAAGTATTTATGGATTAAATGTTAGTTCGGTTGAAAAATTATCATGAACAAAAAAAAACTTTCTGTTTCTATCGTTGTTGCAGACTACT
>CABYWI010000057.1 GCA_902522585.1 uncultured Alphaproteobacteria bacterium | reverse complement strand
TTTATAAAATTTAAAATATCATCATTGATGATCATTTCCCTTTTTGAATAAATGATGTTTCTTTGGTTATCGATAATATTATCAAACTCTAACAATTGTTTTCTAATATCAAAATTATGCCCTTCTACTCTTTTTTGAGCTCTCTCAATGGAGGAGGTGAGCCATTTGTGCTCAATAACTTCTCCTTTTTTTAATCCTAAAGTAGACAGCATAGATTGAAGTTTTTCAGAACCAAAAATTCTCATAAGATCATCCTCAAGAGATACAAAAAAAATACTTTCGCCTGTATCTCCTTGCCGTCCAGATCTTCCTCTAAGTTGATTATCTATTCTTCTACTTTCATGTCTTTCTGTTCCAACAATACAAAGTCCTCCTAAATCTATGACTTTTTGATAGTCAGAGTCTTTGAAGGTTTTATCCACTTCAGGATTACCACCCAATTTGATATCAGTACCCCTACCAGCCATATTGGTGGCAACCGTTATTTGAAATGGTTTTCCTGCTAAAGCAATAATTTCAGCTTCATTCTCATGATTTTTAGCGTTTAATACATTATGAGGCACCCCCGCTTTATTCAAAATTTCAGAAATAAAATTAGATTTTTCAATAGAAGTAGTGCCTATTAAAAGGGGCTGCCCGTTTTGATATTTATTTTTAACTAGACTTAATACAGCATCATATTTTTCTTCACTAGTTTTATATATTTGATCATTTTGATCTATTCTTACCATCGTTTGGTTGGTGGGGATTTCTATGACACTCAATCCATAAATCTCCAAAAATTCTTCTGCTTCTGTTTGAGCAGTACCAGTCATACCTGCTAATTTTTCATATTTCTTAAAATAATTTTGAAAAGTAATGCTAGCCAAAGTGATACTTTCTGCTTGGATTTTTACATTTTCTTTTGCCTCTAGTGATTGATGTAGCCCTTCTCCGAACCTTCTCCCTTGAGCAAGCCTTCCTGAAAACTCATCAATTACTACAATTTGACCATCTTTTACAATGTAATCTTTATCTCTCTCATAAATAAATCTTGCTTTTAGAGATTGATTAACTATTTGATATGCTTCTAAATTTTCATTGTCAAATAGACTATTGCCTTTTAAATAATTAATTTTTTTGAGGTTAAATTCTATTTTTTTGATCCCACTATCTTTTAGTAAAACATTCTTTCTTTCCTCACTTATTTCCACATCATCTAAAGATATGTCTTCAGTGATTTCATAACAAAGTTTGAATAATTGAATAGGTGTTTTGATAGGTCCAGAAATTCCAAGAGGCGATCTTGACTCATCGATTAATACAGAGTCAGCTTCATCTATAATGGCAATATTTAATGCATTCTGCATTTTGGGAGTATTGATAGAACGAAGATTATCTCTTAAATAATCAAAACAAAATTCATTATTATTCCCGTAAACGACATCATTATTGTAACTAGAAATTTTTTCCTCAACGGTTTGATCATTTTGGATAAAAGAATTTGAAATATTCAAGTATTCATAAATAGGGTTCATCCAATTAGAATCCCTTTTAGCAAGAAAATCATTTACAGTAATAAGATGAATTTTCTTTTTTAAAAGATTATTCAACAATACTGGTATAGTTGCTACTAAAGTTTTTCCTTCTCCTGTTTTCATTTCAGCGATAAAACCATGATATAACGCAAGACCACCAATAAGTTGACAATCGTAATGTCTAAGACCAATAGTTTTTAATGCTACTTCTCTAACAATAGCGCAAGCAAAACAAATATCATTTTCTGAAAGAGTACCTTCTGACTTATCTCTAATTTCGTCTAGTTTTTTATGAATATTCTCCTTGTTAAGGGTTTTTATTTCATTTTCAAGGGAGTTTATTTTTTCGACATATTTACCAGAAATTTCTTTTAATAGTTTAGAATTTTTTTGAGTAGCAAAAAAATCATTAATTTTTTGAAACATAGAATAGGTTTATATCAAAATAAATTTATTTCCACGATGTAAATGTCGAAATTTCAATTTCTACAGGTATGTGATCATGTTTTGCCACCAATTCTTTGAATAAAGAGGTGGTCTTTTTATAAAAATTTTTATTCGATCTGCTTTTTTCTCTGTAATAGTTTGATATCCCTAATTCCTTAAAATCTTTTCTAA
>CABYWI010000056.1 GCA_902522585.1 uncultured Alphaproteobacteria bacterium | reverse complement strand
AAACGGATTTAAAACCGCTATCAGCTATCCACTTAGCAGCATCCAATTCAATAGAGGGGGCTTTTAAATGCCATTCTTTACTCTCATAACCAACTTTATTAGTTAGATCAGATCTAAGAATAATTAATTCTTTTTTATCATTTGCGCCAATTCTAGACTGGATCATTTCTTTTGTGACTTTAAAAGGTAAATCGAATTCGCTTAAATCCACTAGATTAGCTTGATTAATAAATATATCTAAGCCTTCATTAGGTAATTCTTGAATTGTTTTACCATCATGTTTCATATGTATAGGGGCATCACAATGATTAAATCCATGACCGGCAAAAATAAAATTTGGCTCGTTTCTTTGATTTCCAAATTTGTCTTTATAGGTATTTTCCCAAATATCTAATTTCCATCTCCAATGGTTAAACAAAGGTGTAGCTATATCGATAATATTGCCAGTCTTGTTAAACCATTCATCTATTAACACTGGTCTTGTTGGAGAAGTTGAGCCCTTAGGTATCGATAAGGGTAAACCCATGTAATAGGTTTCATTCATTTTTTGATTAGAAACAAAATTTTCAGTTAACAATATGTCATTTTCAAGAAGTTTGATTTTAAAATCATGATTTGGATTTAAGAAATCATATTTAGGGTCATTACGTTTTGACTCAATGCTTTCACAATTGAAATCCAAAACTAAATGTTTTATTTGAAAATCTTTTAAAATATTAATAACTTCATTGGAAATTTCAGGAGTTTTTTTCCAATAATCAAAATCTTTAATTGTAAAATCTTTAGAATGTCCTGTAGATATTATGCAAATATTTATATTTGACAGACTCATGCCACTAAGTTTTTCTTTTAAAGTATTTGCTTCTATTTTTTTATTTGAAAAATTTACTATAATAGCAGGTCCACAGAAATGACTTAAATCATAATCATCAAG
Organism: uncultured Alphaproteobacteria bacterium; assembly: GCA_902522585.1. Lineage (GTDB taxonomy): Bacteria > Pseudomonadota > Alphaproteobacteria > HIMB59 > HIMB59 > HIMB59. The sequence continues at coordinate 1,216 of CABYWI010000056.1, read as the reverse complement.
GTTCTTTAAATTTAAATCTATCCATTTAGGAGTTGTAATATAAGTAAAACCACGCCCAAACCATTTAAGACCAAACTCTTGGAATTGATCTTTATTTTTATAAGCTTGTGAAATAAAGGATGTTGTATCCCAATTCCAATTTGCTTCTATTCTTTGAGAGCAATCAATAATTTCGAACATTAAGATAAAAAAAGGCCAGTAAACAACTGGCCTTTTAAATTATATTTTTTTATGAATTTTTAAATGACTCCCAAGAATTTAACCATTCATCACGATTATCAGGTGATTTTCTTGGAGATAGATTAGCCATAAACACTTCATCAAATTTATCAATGTCTGCAAGATTTAATAATTCTCTTTTATCCATTGGTAACTTTGTTGCTGCTTTTTTATTCGGCACCATACTATAATATGTTTTAGCTGTAGCTAATTTGGCTTGAAAGTCAGGTTCAGTAACATACCTTAAGAACTTAATGGCATTTGCTTTTCTTGGAGTATTAGCAGCAATACAAACTGCTTGATCCCAAGTAACTCCACCTTCTTTTGGTACTAGAGCTTTAAATGGTAGACCGTCATCATACATTCCTGCTTGAACCCATTCACCAGCAATAGCTAAGTCATAGCTCTCACCAGCCATAGCTTGTATAACCTGGGAAGTATTACCAATAAAACCAACATTGGGTCTTAAATTTGATAAAGTACTATTTAAAGCATTAAATTCACTGCTATTTAAATCATAGGGGTTAGCATTACCGTTATACTTGGACATACATCCCATATTAGGTAAAAACCAATCAAACAAAGCCACTCTTCCTTTGTTAGCGCTATCAAAGAGAACATCATAGCTTGAAACATCAGCTTCACTAAATTTATTGTGATTATATGTAATACCATAATAGCCAAATCGATTTACAATTGCATACATTTTGCCGTCAATGTAACAAGGTGGCCAATTTGCAATAATACTAAAATAATCTTCTAATGGAAAATCAGATGGGTTTAATTCCATTAAGAGTCCGTCTCTTGCAGCTTGAGGTATATAAGCACTTGTTGGAGTGATTAAATCAAATGTTCCAGGTGCTGATGATTTGATTAAAGCTACCATTTCTTCATCAGATCCATCATGTATTTTAAGATTAACTTTAATACCAGAATTACTCTCAAAAGCATCTAACATACCAGGTTCTTCATAACCACCAAAAGCCAGGACATTTAC
>CABYWI010000055.1 GCA_902522585.1 uncultured Alphaproteobacteria bacterium | reverse complement strand
TACAAATTCATCAAATCCAAGAACGTTGTTACCATCATAGCCTTGGGTATTCGATTTACCTATGCCCTCAATTTTAGGCTTTCCATCAAGATCAGAGTAAATAATGGTCTTTACTGAAAAAGATCCTATTTCTATAATTGTTTTAAACTGTTCCAATTTACTTTGCTCTTATTGTTTTTTCATGGAAATTTCTTAAATCTAAATACTCCTTAAAGTCAGTATTATTTTTAAGAATCTCATAATTCTGCTTAATAAATATTAACAAATCTTTGTTAATTTTTTTAGGTAACATAATTATTGGGCCATTACTGAGATATAAGTTATACCTTCTTCCATCAACATACTCTATTTGACTAATTTGAAACAAATTGTTTATCTCCTCCAATGACTGTTCAAGGTAATTATCTATTTGTATAGAGCTATTAGAAACATCTATGAGATCAATTGAATTAATAAAACTCTCTTTAAAAAAAATAAATGAGCTTATGGTGTTATCAGTAAATATAATTTCTTGATTATTTTGGTTTTTTGCGAATGGCTCTTTGATTTGTATATTAATGTCAATTTCTGAATTTTTTCTATTTACCAAATATTTTTCAATAAAAGTAAAGTTTTCAAAAAATTTTTCTATATTTTCTAAGTTGTTTGTAATATCCATTTCAAACTCTGGACTAAGTTCATTATTATAAAAATTTACAATCGTAGGGTCTGATTTTAGAAAATATTTATAAACCACTAATGAAAAAACAAATAATAGAAAAAAAGAACTAAGACTAATAAAATTATAATAATATTTTCTATTTATCATGATGAAGAGATTATTTTTTCTATAAGTGATAAATAGTTTATTTCATTATATTGAGCCTGTTCTGGCGCAAGTGATATAGAAGTTAATCCAGGATGGGTATTAAGTTCTAAAAAATAAAAGCAATTGTTTTTTAAGTCTAAAATAAAATCTAATCTAGCTATAGAACGACACATGCATTTCTTAAAAATTATTTTTGATAAATTCAATAAATATTCATAATTTTTTTTTGATAATCTTGCTGGAAGGTAATGTTTACTTTTTCCTTGAGTGTATTTAGCCTTAAAATCATAGTGCCCACTTTTAAAAGTAATCTCAGTGACTCCTAAGGCTTTTATCTTATTTTTATCCTCAATAACAGTGACAGTTAATTCCCTCCCAACAATTTTTTCTTCAATCAAAATATTCTCATCAATTTTTAATTTTTTTAGCTCTTTGTAATTATTTATAACTTTAACCCCTTTGGAAGACCCATCTGAATTAGGCTTTGCTATTATTGGAAAATTTATTTTTTTGAATTCATGAAGTTCTCTTGGTGAAAGTAAGTTTAATTCTTTTTTTAAAAATTTTTTGAGTAGTCTTTTATTAAAGCATAAAGCTGAAGAAATATCATTAGAATGAGTTATGGGAATGTTGTATTTATCTGCAAGACAAGAAATCCCGCCATCTTCACCAAATTCGCCATGTAATGCATTAAATATTAAATCAGGCTTAGACTTAAACAATTCATGTAAATTATTTTTTTTTAAATCAAAAAAATTAACCCTATAGTTATTTTTTTTTAGGGTATTAAATACATTTTTACCTGAATTTATTGAAACTAATCTTTCACTCGACCATCCTCCAGCGACAATTACTATTTTAATTTTTTTTAAATCTTTTAGGTTCATACAATTATGAGTTCTTGATCAAGTATAATTTGATATTTTTGCTTGACCTTTGATTTAATTGTTTCAATAAATTTTATGACTTTATCTGCGCTTATGTTGGGATCATTCTCAAAAAAATTTGAGTGTTTTTTTGATAGTCTTATAGGCCCCTCATAAAAACTTTCATCTAAACTTGATTTTATTAACTTCCAAGCATTGTGATTAGGTGGATTTTTAAAAATACTACCGCAACAATTAACTCTTTGTGGTTGTGTATTATTTCTATTTTGTTCATTTAGTTCTATTTGTTTTTTTATTTCAGCCTTATCTCCAGATACTTTTTTAAATTTACCAAAGAGAATAATGGTATTTTTTTTTTGGAAGCCTTTTCTATAGGAAAAGTTTAAATTTTCTATTTTTTCTTCTTTTACTAATTTGGTTTTCATATCGTAAAATATGATACTAATTAAATAATCTTTGATCTCTTTTCCATAGCAACCTGCATTCATATAAATATTTCCCCCAATTGTTCCAGGAATAGTAAATAAAAATTCGTATCCTTGAATAGAGTTTTGATAACAATATTTTGAAAAAT
>CABYWI010000054.1 GCA_902522585.1 uncultured Alphaproteobacteria bacterium | reverse complement strand
GCATTATTGGATCGCCTCTTGTTACTGAAGACTCTGAAAATTTGTGGGTTTATCGTATGGAGAAGGAGCAAGGTAATGCTACCTTTAAAAAATCAATCTACAACAAGACCTTAAAACTTCGATTTGAAGCAAATGTTTTAAGGTCTGTTGAAGAAATAAATTTAAATTAAATAATATTTAAATGGACAACGATCGAAAGTAACAAAATAGAAACAATATTTGTTATTTTAATCATTGGATTAACAGCAGGTCCAGCAGTATCTTTGTAAGGATCACCGACAGTGTCACCAGTAACTGATGCTTTATGGGTTTCACTACCTTTGCCTCCTAAGTTTCCATCCTCAATATATTTTTTGGCGTTATCCCACGCTCCACCACCTGCAGTCATTGAAATGGCAACAAAGAAACCAGTGATGATAACACCAATCAGTAAGGCGCCTAAGGCTTGGAAGGCTGTATTTGCACTGCCAGTAAGCCAGTACACTCCAAAAAATACTACAACGGGAGATAGCACAGGTAAAAGAGAAGGTACAATCATCTCTTTAATTGCAGACTTAGTTAAGATATCTACACATTTACCATAATCAGGTTTTTCTTTACCTGACATAATACCTTTTTTATCTTTAAACTGTTGACGAACTTCGACAACAACTGATCCAGCAGCTCTACCAACCGCAGTCATACTTAAAGCACTAAACAAAAATGGAAGTAGTCCGCCTAAAAGAAGGCCAATGATGACGTAAGGTTCTGCTAAATCAAAAGACACTTTGAAAGCGTCGTTACCAGTTAATTCACCAAAGTATTTTAGATCTTCTGTGTAAGCTGCGAAAAGAACTAAAGCTCCTAATCCAGCAGATCCAATCGCATACCCTTTTGTAACAGCCTTGGTCGTATTTCCAACAGCATCTAAAGCATCTGTAACAGTTCTAACTTTTTTGTTTAAACCAGCCATCTCAGCGATTCCTCCTGCGTTATCTGTCACTGGTCCATAAGCATCTAAAGCAGTAACCATTCCTGCTAAAGCAAGCATAGCAGTAACAGCGATGGCAATACCGAATAAACCAGCAGTAGCATAAGTAACACCAATACCAACTACAATAATAAGAACAGGAACAGCTGTAGATTCCATACCCATCGCCAAACCTTGAATAATATTTGTTGCATGTCCAGTTTGAGAGGCCTTAGCAACACTTCTTACAGGTCTGTATTCGGTACTAGTGTAATACTCAGTAATAAATACCAATGCGAGAGTAATAATTAATCCATAGACTGCACAAAGGAATAAATCCATTCCAGTGTAATAGTTTTGACCTATTGCTACAAATTTATCGAAGCCGATGTAATATGATGTTAATACTGCAAATAAAATTATTGATATAATAAGCGTTGCAAAAAATCCTTTGTAAAGAGCACCCATAATCGAAGAATTAGGTCCTGAAACAGAAACAAACTGAGATCCTATAATAGATGCTATGATACTAGAACCAGCGATTAATAAAGGATAGATTGTGATATCAGTAACAGTTCCTTGAAAAATAATCGCCAAGACCATAGTTGCAACAATAGATACGACATATGTCTCAAATAAATCTGCAGCCATACCTGCACAGTCACCTACATTGTCTCCTACGTTATCAGCAATAACAGCTGGGTTTCTAGGATCATCTTCAGGAATATTTTTTTCTACTTTACCTACAAGATCTGCTCCAACATCTGCTCCTTTAGTAAAGATACCTCCACCAAGTCTGGCAAAGATTGAGATAAGTGAAGATCCGAAGCCTAGAGCAACTAAAGGTTCAATTAATTCTCTTCCTTCTCTTTCAAGACCATGAAATAAGTAAAAGAAATATCCTGCTATTCCTGCAAGTGCCAAACCAACAACTAATAATCCAGTAACAGAACCTGCATTAAAAGCAACAGAGAGTCCTTTCTTTAAAGATACACTTGATGCTTGAGCGGTTATTACATTAGCTCTAACAGAAACGTTCATGCCTATATATCCAGCAAGACCAGACAAAACAGCACCAATCAAAAAACCGACAGGAACATCGTAAGTGTGTTCAAACGGTATAATAAAAAAGGCAAAAAATATTACTGCACCAACTATTGCAATCGTTGTATATTGACGATTGAGATAAGCTTTAGCGCCTTCTTGCACCGCACTAGAGATTGCAATCATTTTTTTATTACCTTTAGGTAAATTTAGAATTTTGTATGTGGTAATTAAACCAAAAGCAATTGCTGCAACCGCAGCAAATAGTACTAATTGTAAATAATGTATCTGAGACATGGTAAGTTGTTATTCTATTTTAATTTTTTTTTCAAGGTGCTTTTTGAGCGATATCATCTAGAAGAAAGTTGAAATATTTTACTTC
>CABYWI010000053.1 GCA_902522585.1 uncultured Alphaproteobacteria bacterium | reverse complement strand
TTTGGAAGTTTCTCCATTAATTTACCTTGAAGTATTGCAAAAAATGAGGGGATATTTATAAATCTTTCTTTTTTTTGAAGAGAATGAAAAATATGGGATAAAATTTCTTTAAAAGTAAAAACCTCCTGCCCCACAGCTGGAATATTTTGATTTTTATAATTATCAAAATTGCTTATTAAATTAAAAATCATTAATGATAAATCATTAACATAAATTGGCTGAAATTTTGTTTCTCCTTTTTTAAATAAAGGTAAGAAAGGAAGAATTTTTGCCATTCTTCCAAATTGATTAATAAAATTATCCTCCTCACCATAAACTACACTAGGTCTAATAATAATGTGATTATTATTATTACTTTGTATGAACTCTTCACCCATTTTTTTTGAGACTAAATAATTAGAATTACTTTGATATGTGGAACCTAAACTTGAAATATGAACAAAAGGTTTATTGTGCTTTTCAGCATAAGTAGCAATTTTTTTTGGAAGCAAAAAATGTGCTAACTCAAAAGAAAAATTATTTTTTTCATAGAGCAATCCGACTAAGTTGATAACTGCATCACAATTTTTAATTAATTTTTCAATAGGGTCTAAATTTTGTAAATCAAATTCGACTACATCTATTTGACCAATATCACCAGATAGTATATTTCTCTTTACCCTATTTGGGTTTCTAACAGGGCAGATTAATTTACTACCATTAGCCAATAATCTTTTTGTGAGGCTCCTGCCAATAAACCCAGTAGACCCAAAAACTAATATGTTTTTATTTCTCATTGCCTTATCTATCTTATATAAATATATGTTTTACGATGTCAAATTATCAATTATTCCAAAATGACCTACCCTTGCAGTCCTTAAAATCTTTTAAGGGAGATATAACAATTGATACTGAGACCCTTGGGCTAAATATTAAAAGAGATAGACTTTGTCTTGTTCAACTGCGTAATGAATCAAATAAAAAAGTGTATCTGATTAAATTTGATCAGAATATCTCTCCAGCAAATTCAAAGAATATAAAATCTTTATTAGAAAACAAATCTTTAACTAAGATTTTTCATTATGCTAGATTTGATATGGCAGTACTTAAAGAAAATCTGAATATTAATGTAAGAAATGTTTTTTGTACTAAAATAGCATCCAAGCTTACACGTACATATTCATCAAAACATGGACTTAAAGACCTAGTTAAAGAAATATTAAATATTGAATTAGACAAAACTGAACAGACCTCAGACTGGAGTCAAAAAAAACTAACTAAACAACAAATTCAGTATGCAATGAATGATGTTCTTTACTTAAATGAATTAAAAAAAAATTTAGAAGCAAAACTGTTAGAAGCAAAAAGAATTAAAACTTTTAAATCTATAATGAATTTTTTAGATACAAGGGTAGAACTTGACTTAATGGGATGGGAAAATACTGATATTTTTTCTCATAAGTAAAAAATGAATAAATTTCAAATCATTAAATCAGCAAAAGAAGTTTTAAAAATAGAGTCAAAAGCAATAAATGACTTAGCAAAAAGTCTTGATAAAAATTTTTTTAAGGCAATTAAAAGTATTGAAAATTTAAAAGGAAAATTAATTGTTTCTGGAGTTGGCAAAAGTGGAAACATAGCGTCTAAAATTGCAGCATCTTTTACTTCCACAGGTATCCCAGCAGTTTTTTTAAATCCAGTTGATGCTAGTCACGGCGATATGGGCATAGTGCGAGCTGAGGATATATTGATTGTACTCTCAAATTCTGGTGAGTCACACGAGCTTAGTGATCTTTTAGATTTTGCCAAAAGACAATCAGTTAAAATTATTTCAATTTGTTCAAATAAAAAAAGTTTGTTAGCTAAAAATTCTGATATTAATTTAATACTGCCGTCTCACAAAGAAGCAGATAAACTATCCACCATACCTACTACATCTACAACAATGACATTAGCTCTAGGAGATGCCCTATGTTGTTGTTTATTAAATCTAAGAGAATTTGATAAAAAAGCATTTAAAGCTCTTCACCCTGGTGGGAAAATAGGAAAAAAGCTAAAAACACTCTCAGAAATTATGGATACTGACCTCCCTTTAATAAAACAAAACAGCTCAATATTGGATGCCGTTCTTGAAATGACTAAGAAGAAATATGGGTGTGCAGTAATTATTGATAGCCAAAAAAAAATCAAAGGCATCATTACTGATGGAGACTTAAGAAGAGCAATCAAAAAATTAGATATGGCAGACAAAGCAACAAGAATAATGAGTCAAAAACCTATTACAGCTTCAGAGGAACTCCTTATTTCATCAGCAATAGCTTTGATGAATAAAAATTCAATTACCAGCCTTCTAATAACTAGAAAAAGTATTCCTATAGGTATAGTTAATTTGAAAAATTGTTTAGAAAATGAGTAAATTTTTAAGAGAAAATACTTTCAATATTTTAATTTTTCTTTTGCTAAGCATTCAAGCTTTTATGTATTATTATGATAATCGG
>CABYWI010000052.1 GCA_902522585.1 uncultured Alphaproteobacteria bacterium | reverse complement strand
GTCTTACGTCATATATTAAAAGCTGAGAATGAATAATTTTATTGAAATGAAAGTCAGAGTTGCGCATGACTCTATCGAACTTCCTTCTTATGAAACCAATTCTAGCGCTGGAATGGATTTAAGGGCCTATCTTCCTGAGGGAAGCATTTCACTAGAACCCAATCAAAGAATACTAGTTGGCACTGGTCTTTATTTTGAAATTCCTGAAGGCTTTGAGGTACAAATTAGACCTCGCAGCGGTCTTGCTCTGAAACAGGGAATTACAGTTTTAAATAGCCCTGGTACCATTGATGCTGATTATCGTGGAGAAATTAAGGTCATCTTAATTAATCACGGAGATGGGTCTTTTGTCATCGAGCATGATATGCGCATTGCCCAAATGGTGGTAGCAAAATACCAACAGATACAATTTAAATTAGTAAAAGAACTAGCTAGTTCTGAGAGAGGAAGTGGAGGATTTGGCTCAACAGGAACTCAGTGATAATTTAATTGAACAATTTGGTCGTCAAATCCTTGTTCCAGGCATTGATGAACAAGGACAACTTAATCTATCAAAAAGAAAAGTTTCCATTATAGGCTTAGGCGCTCTTGGAACTATTGCCTCACAATATCTTGTTCGATCAGGAATTGGAGAAGTTCATTTAATTGATCCTGATCAAATTGAAGAGTCAAACTTACATCGACAAATTAATTATACGCTCGAGGATGTGGGTGCTTTTAAAACTGAAGTATCAAAAAGCAAACTTCAAAAAATAAATGACATTACTCAGATCATTAGTCATCAAACCACATATGAAAATTATTTAAAAGAACATGCAAATGAAGATTTTGATCTTGTTTTTGATTGTACTGATAACCATAAAAATAAAATTTTATCTTCACAACTTTGCAAAAAAAATAAAATTGCTTATGTTTCTAATACAATTAATTCAACAGAGGGTATTTATTTTTCTCAAAATTATAAAAAAGATACCACAGCTTGCTTTGCCTGTTTGTTTCCTCAAACAGATGTAGATCATCGATGTTTGAATAGTGCTATGATCGGTCCAGTGGCAGGATTTGTGACAAGTCTTGCGTGTACAAAAATTATTTTTGCACTCGCTAACTCATCTAATAATTTAAAGAGTGAAATCCTCTTGATAGACCTTTTGACATCAGACATAAACAAACTACAATTGGCCGACATAAATTGCCCACATTAAAATGAATAGTTTTACACCTCAACCTAGTTACAGTTATGAAGAGATAATTGAGTGCGGAAAAGGTAATCTTTTCGGCCCAGGAAATGCCCAATTACCCGCTCCACCCATGCTTATGTTTGATCGTATTACTCAAGTTAACAAAGGTGGAGGAATGCATGGAAAAGGTGAAATTATTGCAGAATTAGACATTAAACCCGACCTGTGGTTTTTTGAATGTCATTTCTTAGGAGATCCTGTGATGCCAGGTTGTTTAGGTCTTGATGCTCTTTGGCAAATGTTAGGTTTTTATTTGGGATGGCTTGGCTACCCTGGTAAAGGAAGGGCGCTAGGCGTAGGTGAAATAAAATTTGTTGAAGAAATTAAACAAGACAAACAACTCATTCAGTACAAAGTCAATATTAAAAAATCGATGAGTAAAAAAGGTTTCTCAATTGGTTATGGCGATGGTCAGATCATCCATGAAGATAAAATAATCTACCATGCCAATGACCTCAAAGTAGGATTATTTAATGAGTAATAAAAGAGTTGTTATTACTGGTTACGGAATTGTTTCTTGTATTGGAAATAATAAACAAGAAGTTTTAACAAGCCTCAAAGAAGTCAAATCAGGAATTAGCCATTGTAAAGAATACGAAGAGTTAGGAATGAGAAGTCATGTACATGGCAAACCAAATCTTAATACCGAAGAACACGTAGATCGAAAAATTTTACGTTTTATGGGTGAAGGTGCTGCATATAATCATATTGCAATGCAGGAGGCTATTGAACACTCTGGACTTGATCAATCATTAGTTTCTAACCCTAATACAGGGATTGTTATGGGATCAGGAGGTCCTTCCACTTTTCAATTACAACAAGCATTTGATATTGCTCGTGAAAAGGGCGTAAAAAAAATTGGCCCATATATGGTCACACGTACCATGTCTTCAACCAACTCTGCTACTCTTGCAACCCCTTTTGGTATTAAAGGAGCGAACTATTCGATTAGCTCTGCTTGTTCTACGAGTTTGCACTGTATTGGTAATGCTTACGATTTAATTCGCCATGGCCAACAAGAAATTGTTTTTGCAGGTGGTGGTGAGGAGACTCATTGGACCATGTCAATTTTATTTGATGCTATGGGTGCTCTTTCGAGTAAGTACAATGACTCTCCGGAAATAGCTTCACGAGCTTATGACGCTGATCGTGATGGCTTTGTCATTGGCGGTGGTGCTGGTGTTTTAGTTGTAGAGAGTTTAGATAGTGCCAAGTCACGAGGTGCAAATATTATCGCTGAAATTCAAGGGTTTGGGCAAACTTCTGATGGTCACGACATGGTTCAACCATCAGG
>CABYWI010000051.1 GCA_902522585.1 uncultured Alphaproteobacteria bacterium | reverse complement strand
ACTTATATATTTTTTGAGCAAAAGATTAAAATTTTTAAAATTGCGATAATACTCTTGGATGACTAAGAATAAAAAACCTCTTTTAATAGGATCAAATTTTTCAACTGTAGCATCAATGCTTTTGCCCTCATCAATACGTTTTATCGATTGATATAAATTAGCAATATCTGATTGATTAGATATCTTTAGACCCGTCTATTAAAGATTGTATCACTCCAGGATCGGCGAGTGTTGAAGTATCTCCCAATTGATCTTCTTCATGGGATGCAATTTTGCGAAGAATTCTTCTCATTATTTTTCCTGACCTTGTTTTTGGCAGTCCTGGTGAGAATTGAATTTTATCAGGAGTTGCAATAGGTCCAATTTTTTGACGTATCCACAACGTAAGCTCTTTTTTTAATTCATCGCTGACCTCAACTCCAGTATTAGTGGTGACATAAGCGTAAATTCCTTGGCCTTTGATATCGTGGGGGTACCCAACGACTGCTGCTTCCGATACGAGAGCATGTTCAACAAAAGCACTTTCTATTTCAGCAGTTCCTAACAAGTGACCTGACACATTGATGCAATCGTCAACACGACCAGTAATCCAATAAAATCCATCTTTATCGCGACGACAACCATCTCCTGTAAAATATTTTCCTTTAAACTGACTAAAATAAGTTTCCACAAAGCGTTGATGGTTACCATAAACCGTTCTCATTTGACCAGGCCAACTATCTAACATGCATAGTTTGCCCTCACACTCTCCCTCTAAAATATTCCCATTATCATCTACGATTGCCGCTTCAATTCCAAAATAGGGATGTGTTGCACTTCCGGGTTTAAGTTTTGTCACTCCAGGTATGGGAGAAATTAAATGACCTCCTGTTTCTGTTTGCCACCAAGTATCAACAACAGGACATTTATCTTTCCCAACAATACTAGAGTACCAGATCCAAGCTTCAGGATTAATGGGCTCACCCACAGTTCCTAAAATACGAAGAGAAGATAAATCACATTTAGTGACAAAATCATTTCCTTCTTTCATTAAAGCTCGTATCGCCGTTGGGGCTGTATAGAAAATATTTACTTTGTGCTTATCACAAACTTGCCAAAATCTTGAAAAGTCAGGATAGTTTGGCACGCCTTCGAATAATAACGTTTGAGCTCCATTTGCAAGAGGCCCATATAATGAGTAAGAGTGTCCGGTAATCCAACCAGCATCAGCAGTACACCAGTAAACATCTCCTGGATGGTAATCGAAAGAATATTTATGAGTAAAAGAGGCGTAGACTAAATAACCTCCTGTTGTATGTAAAACACCTTTTGGTTTTCCAGTAGAGCCTGAGGTATATAAAATAAATAAAGGGTCTTCGGCATTCATTGGTTCACATACACATTGATCATCAACCTCTTTTAATAACTCATCATAATAAAAATCATTTTTTTGATGAAGGTCATCTTGAGAATTCGTATAGCGAACGACTAATGTTTTAATAGAGTTATCACAGCTCTCTAAAGCTGTATTGATATATTTTTTTAAAGGAATCGTTTTTCCACCTCGAAGCCCTTCATCAGCGGTAATGACAAATTGAGATTGGCAATCTTGAATGCGCCCTGCAATTGACTCCGGTGCGAAACCACCAAAGATCACGGAATGAATGGCACCGATACGAGTACATGCAAGCATCGCGAAAGCCACTTCGGGGATCATCGTCAAATAAATAGTAACGCGATCACCTTTTTTCACTCCAATTTTTTTGAGAACATTGGCAAATCTACTAACCTCACTTTGTAATTCTTTATATGTATAGGTTTTTGATTGGCTAGGATCATCTCCCTCCCAAATGATGGCCGTATCATTGGGTCTTTGCTCAGCGTGTCGATCCACACAGTTATAGCAAACGTTTAATTCCCCATCTTCAAACCACTTAATAGAAACATCTCCCTCATAGTTAGTATTTTTAACCTTGGTAAAATCTTTAAACCAATTGACTTGTTCTTTGGCAATTTTTGACCAAAACTGCTCTTTATTTGCAAAAGACTCAGCATACATCTGATCATATTGTTCCTGTGTGAGTAGGGGCTTGTTTAAAGGAAAGTCTTTCATTTTTTCTCACTCATCTTAATCAATTTTTTCCATTGGTTCAATTTCACAGGCATCACACTTAAACGAGATTGTTTGACTAAAGGAAAATCATCGAAAAAAAGATCAGCTTTAATTTCAGCTAAGGTGACCTCCTTTAAATCCTTCACATATTTAACATCGACCATTCCAAAAATACCTTTTTTATCAGTGTGATCAGGGTAGTACTCTTTGACCACAGTCATAATTCCTTTAATCGCTTTTTCTGAGACAGAGCTATAAAATAAACACTCATCGCCTTTTTTCATTTGTTTCATGTAATTTGCGGCCTGATAATTTCGAACACCATCCCAATGCTCTACTTTTTTCTTTTTTTGTTGCTCCCAAGACCAAGTCTCAGGTTCTGATTTCATTAACCAATAATTTTTAGAAGTTTTCATGAATAAGAGTATTTGGACTAGGCCTCACATTGTAATTATTAAA
>CABYWI010000050.1 GCA_902522585.1 uncultured Alphaproteobacteria bacterium | reverse complement strand
TAATTTGTTTTAAATAGCCTTTGTCAACTAATGTATTCAAATTCTCATACAATGTAGTTAAAGAAAAATAACTTCTATTTTCTTTAAGCACTTCGTTAATTTGATTGATTGAAAAATGTTTATCATTTCCATCAAAAATAGATTTTAGTAATACAATCCTTTGTTTGGTTTGTCTCCAGCCACAATTATTGAGAACAACATCTAACTCAGCTTTGGATGCATTTGAAAGGTTCATGATTTTATATTTAGGTCAAAAAATGTTGTTTTTCAACAAAAATAAGATCTCGAGGACAATGACAAAAGATCGCTGTTATAATTACTAAATGAAGTCAATTACAAAAAACTCTTATTATCGTTATATTTCAGTATTTGACTGTTCTTTATGAGTCTTACAATTAACTTTTTTCATCGAGTTTTGATGATAGAGCATATTTACCCTCTCTATAAAAGAAATAGGATAGTAACGTTCTTCGATCATTTTTTTATATTTTCTTTTACAAACTTTACTTTTTTTTTGGCTCATAGAACGAATTAAAAAATTTTTTTAAAAAATGTAAATTAATTTTTTTTTAGTTAATATTTTTCAATTATTGTAAAAGTTTTTTGGAATGCTTATTAGAAAATAAAAATACGGAAATCTCTTATAACTATAGATAACGTGTTTCTGAAGAATTTATGGTTATTGGAGATAATATCGTGAGTGAGAAGACGATGTATCTCCATAACCATAATAAAATAGTATTAATTACCGCAATCTTTTAGGGAGTTTGCGATATCTAAAATTAGATTTTGATACATCTTTGGACCTTGATCAATAAATGCCCCTAATGGGTCAATAATACCTGTAGATATTTTCATATCAGCTGCAAGTGTTTCAATAATTTTGGGGTTATACTGAGGCTCTGAAAATATACATTTTATATTTTTATCTTGTATAAGATCTTGAATAGCATCAATCTGTTTTGCTCCTGGTAATACATCAGGGTTCAAAGTAAGAGCGCCTGCTGAAGAAACTCCAAATCTATTTTCAAAATACTGATATGCATCATGAAAAACTATATAACTCGCATCTTTAGGAATAGAGCTATTAATTTCGCTAATTAGATTATTTAAAGATGCAATTGTTTTATTTGCATTTTGTTCATATTTAGCTGCATTATCTGGATCTATTTCCGATAAATCATGTGAAATTTCTAAAACCATTTCAATAGCATTTGATGGGTCTAACCAGATATGAGCATCAAACTCTCCATGGTGATGTCCATCATGATCATCGTGGCCTTCATGTTCATCTTCATGGCCTTCATGATCATCGTGGCCTTCATGTTCATCTTGTTCATCAAAGATGTTTTCTTCTCTAAACTTAAGCTTTTCGATAGAGCTTAGCTCCATAAAAGATATCTTGGTTGCATTACTTGCAAGAGATTCCAAAGGTTTTTCCATAAATACCTCAAGATCCTCTCCAATCCAAAAAACTATATCTGCCTCTTCTAGCATTTGAGCATGGGAAGGCTTAAAAACAAAAGTGTGGGGGTTGCTTGTACCTTCAATAATCAGCGATGGCTCTCCAACTCCTTCCATTACACTTGATATTAATGAGTGCAAAGGTTTGATTGTTGTGACAACTTTTATATCTGCTTTTGCTGAGAAACTTAATAAAAGTGGAGCAATTACGAAAAACATTGCCTTTTTTAAAAAATTCATATTAATTACCTATCTATATAATGTTATATTATTACATAACGTAATATTATAACAGAAAGTTCAAGTCAATAATAAATATGCAAAACTCTCTAATTGAATTAAACAATTGCGGTGTATTACGTAATAAGAAGTGGCTAGTTCGAGGTGTCTCCTTGAAAGTAAATCAAGGCCAGATAGTTACCTTAATCGGGCCCAATGGTTCTGGTAAATCAACAACAGCAAAAATCGCTCTTGGAATATTAAAACCTGATGAAGGATCAAATATTATAAAAAGCAATATTAAAATTTCTTATGTGCCACAAAAAATCTCAATTGATTGGTCCTTGCCTTTAAGAGTAATTGATTTCATGAAAATAATTGAAAAATTTACAACAAGTGAGATTGAAGAGGCGCTATCTTTGACAGGTATCAAAAATCTTATTTTCAGAGATGTTAGAAACTTATCAGGTGGAGAGTTTCAAAGATTACTTATGGCAAGAGCAATTGCTAAAAACCCTGATTTTCTTGTATTAGATGAGCCTGTTCAAGGAGTAGATTATCCAGGCGAAATAGCACTTTATAGAACTATTCAAGAAATTGTGAAAAATATTAATTGTGGCATTCTTTTAATATCTCATAATCTTCATGTAGTAATGTCTCAAACAGATCATGTCATTTGTCTTAATGGTCATGTTTGTTGTTCTGGCGCGCCAAAGTCAATTGTTAAGGAACCAGAATATATAAAATTATTTGGCAAAAACATTGACCCAACTCTTGCCTTTTATCAACATGAACATGATCATCAGCATCTTCCTGATGGAAGCGTTGACCAATCGAATTAAGTAAAAAATGTTTGATGATTTTTTATTCAGAGCTTTTATTGCGGGAATAGGATTAGCTATAATTACTGGTCCTTTAGGTTGTTTTATT
>CABYWI010000049.1 GCA_902522585.1 uncultured Alphaproteobacteria bacterium | reverse complement strand
GATAAAGGAAGAGCGCTGATCATCAACCGTTTTGAGAATATCGATTTTATGCTAGGAATTTTCAGTCTGTTTAATGTAATAGTTGAAATTACCCCTATTTTATCGTTTAAATACACTAAGCCCAAAAATGCCTTAATATCATTAAAGAAAAATGAAAAATATGTAGAAAAAACTAAAAATGAAATTATTATTCATTCCAATTCATCAAAGTATTCAAAGCAAGTAGAAGATTGGTTTAAATAATGTTTTCAAATTCTAAGAATATAATATCAATTGATTTAAAAGGAATGATTGCTTCAGGGGGTAGGGCACCTTTAAACATGGATAACCTTCACGGACTATTTGGAAAAATAAGCAAAATGAAATTTGATGCCCTCTCTATCGTGATTAATTCGCCTGGCGGATCTCCTGTTCAATCTTCTCTCATTGGACAAAAAATTAGAGAGATAACTAAAAAGAAAAATGCTAAATGTTATTGCTTTGTTGAAGACGTTGCAGCATCAGGTGGTTATTGGTTAGCATGCTCTGCAGATGAAATTTATGCTGATGTTAACTCGATTGTTGGTTCAATAGGAGTCATATCTGGAGGTTTTGGTTTTACTGATCTTATCAAAAAAATTGGTGTTGAAAGAAGAATATTTACTGCAGGAGAAAATAAAAGTTTTTTAGATCCTTTTCTTAAGGTTAATAAAAAAGATGAAATAAAATTAAAAGATTTACAGAAAAAAATTCATCAAAACTTTATTGATTGGGTTAGTTATCGAAGAGGTAAAAAAATTAAAGAAAAAGATTTCAAGCAGATTTTTTCAGGCACTTTTTGGTTATCAGAAGAGGCTAAAACACTAGGCTTGATAGATGGTATCTCATCAGAAAGTACTTTTTTTAAAAAAAAATTTGGTGAAAAAGTAAAGATTAAAAAAATCAAACAACCTAAGTCTCTCAAGCAAAAACTTGGATTAGGGATTTTCTCTTCTCCTTCAGAAGAGCTAATAACAAAGGCTAAAGAAGAATTAATGTTTAATAAATATGGACTTTAATTTTTAAATTATGACTGCAAAAAATATGGAAGATTTGGTCTCTCTATGTAAAAGGAGAGGTTTTATATTTCCCTCTAATGATGTTTATGGTGGAATGAAGGGCTTATATGATTTTGGCCCTATAGGTGTAGAGTTAAAAATGAATCTTAAAAACTCGTGGTGGAAGTCTATTGTATATGAGAGAGATGATATTGAAGGTTTAGACTCAACAATCCTTACTTCTCCTACCGTTCTCAAATATTCAGGTCATGAGGATACTTTTTCAGACCCACTAGTTGATTGTAAAAAATGCAAATCAAGATGGAGAGCTGATCAACTTGAAAACAGCCAATGTCCTGCTTGTAACTCAAATGATTTGACCGAGCCAAGACCATTTAACTTAATGTTTAAAACAGCCATTGGTCCCGTAGATGATGGTAGTTCTTTTGCTTATCTAAGACCTGAAACAGCTCAACAAATTTTTGTAAATTTTAAAAATATTATTGACTCAACTAGCAGAACTCCTCCTTTTGGGATAGCTCAAATTGGAAAATCTTTCAGAAATGAAATTACCCCTAGGAATTTCATTTTCCGTGTTAGAGAATTTGAACAAATGGAATTAGAGTTTTTTGTTAAACCTGGTTCAGATGAAGATTGGCATAAATATTGGGTCGATCAGAGATTAAAATGGTGGTCTAAACAAGGTGTCAGCTCAGATAAATTAAAATTATTGGAGGTTGAACAAGAAGAGTTATCTCATTATTCTAAAGCTACTTTTGATATCATGTATGAGTTCCCTCATGGCCTAGAAGAGCTTGAAGGTGTAGCTAATAGAACAGATTTTGATTTAGGTTCTCATACTAAAAATCAAGAAGATTACGAAATTAACGCGAAAGTAACTCCAAATAAAAATTCTACAACTAAGTTAGCCATCCAAGATATAGAATCTAAAAAATGGTATATACCCTATGTTATTGAACCTTCAGCAGGGGTTGAAAGAGGAGTTCTAGCCATTTTAAATGAAGCTTATACTCAAGAGGATGAAAACAATCGCACAGTTTTAAAATTAAAGTCTCACTTATCACCAATCAAAGCAGCTGTAATACCACTAAAAAGAAATAATTCAGATTTAGTCAATTTGGCAAATAAAATTAAAGTTGAACTACAATCTTTAGGTCTTGGAAGGGTAATGATTGAAAATTCTGGTAATATTGGAAAAAATTATCGTCGTCATGATGAAATAGGCACTCCTATGTGTATCACAATTGATTTTGAAACGTTAGAAAATCAATCAGTAACTATTAGAGATAGAGATACAATGAAGCAAGAAAGAGTTGATTTAAGCAATATTTCTAACTTCTATTCTAACTACTTTAAAAATAATTAAATTCTTTTTAGACCTAATTCATTTTCTAAATTTGAAAAAATAATATCTTTTGGCAATCTTAGAACCAAAAAATTTTTAATTTGAATTAATAGTTCAAAATTATCAGGTAAATTCAACGTATTTTGATTAATTTTTTCAAAAATGAGGATATTCTTTTTTTGCAGCTGTCTATGTTTGATACGTGACACAACCTCTTGCCCAATAAAGCATCCCTTTTGATAATTTATATATTCATCATGCACTTCTGATGGAATTAAAGTAGAATTAGTTAGAAAATTTGTATCAATCCTTCCCATTTTCAAAGAATTAAGGAAGTAAATTTCTCCATAATTAGCTTTATCTAAGTGAAATTTTTGCAAAGAAATATCAGAAAGTTTTGCATATTTTTCAAAATATGAAAATAAATCTG
>CABYWI010000048.1 GCA_902522585.1 uncultured Alphaproteobacteria bacterium | reverse complement strand
GATCAATAATCAAAAGTAAAATTGAAAAAATCAAGAGATTTAGATTGTTTTTATTATTGAAAAGATTTCCAAACATTATCGCATCTACTACAAAGATGATTGTGGTTATCTTTTACTTCAGGTAAAATTATCCAACATCTTTGACACTTATCTCCTTCAGCTAAAGAAATATCTACAAATATATCTTCTTCATCAAAATTCATAGATGAAGGAGTTTTTTTTGAAATATCTCTAACTTCAACATCGCTGACAATGCACATCTCAGCTAAATTTAATGTTGATAGTTTCTGTTGAATATCTGAAGGAATATATATTATGGCTTTAGCTTGAAGGCTTGATCCGATTAATTTTTCATTTCTTTTAATCTCTAAGGCTGCAGTGACAGATTTTCTTACTCTTTTAAGCTCATCAAAAGTTTTCTCTAAATTTGAATTAGAATATGTAAAATCTTTTTCTGAGATTGTTTGTGAAAGTACACTAGTTGAGTTGTCTTGATGTCTGGATTGCCAAGCTTCCTCACTCGTAAAAGAAATGATTGGAGAAAACCATTTTGATAAAAAATCAAAAAGAATATGAAGGCAAGTTGAAACAGATCTTCTTTTAAGACTGTTTTTTTCATCACAATAAAGGGAATCTTTTCTGATATCGAAATAAAATGCCGATAAATCCAAAGTGCAAAAATTCAATAATTTAACAAAAATACCATGGTAATCATGCTTCTGAACAAGTGATTTTAATTCAATATTCAATTGTGAGATTTTATTCAAAATATATTTCTCTAAATCATGCATTTGCTCTAATTCTACTGCATCATTAATGGAAAAATTATTTAAATTACCCAATAAAAATCTAATCGTGTTTCTAATCTTTCTATAAGAGTCTATTTGGTAATTAATTATTTGGTTATCAATTTTTAAATCTTCAGAATAATCAGAAGCTACTACCCAAATTCTTAAAATATCTGCGCCAAATTTGTTTATAATTTCATCTGGAGAAATAACATTTCCGATAGATTTAGACATTTTCCTACCCTTACCGTCTACAACAAAGCCGTGCGATAATATACTTTCAAAAGGAGCTCTTCCTCTTGTCCCGCAAGACTCTAATAATGAGGAATGGAACCAACCTCGATGCTGGTCAGATCCTTCAAGATACATGGAAGCTGGCCATTGAAGATCATCTCTTGTCTCTAAAACATAAGAGTGAGTAGACCCACTATCAAACCAAACTTCAACAACGTCTTTCACTTGCTCATAATCATTTGAGTCGTAATCAGGAGATAAGAATCTTGAGGACTCAGAGTTAAACCAAGCATCTCCCCCTTCTTGTTCATATATAGAGGCAATACGTTCAATTACATTGCTATCTCTTAAAGGCTCACCTGTTTTTTTATTTACAAAAATTGGCAAAGGGACTCCCCATACACGTTGTCTGGATACGCACCAATCAGGTCTATCTTGGATCATACTTCTTAAACGATTTTGTCCTTGTTTAGGAAAAAAATCAGTTTGATCAATAGCGCTTAAAGCCTTTTCTCTTAATCCATTTTTTTCCATGGAAATAAACCATTGAGAAGTATTTTTATAAACTAGTGGCGCTTTCGACCTCCAAGAATGGGGATAGCTATGAATTAAAACACCTTGAGAGATTAAATTATTACAATTATTTATTTCATCACATACATCTTGATCGACTTTAAAGATATGCTTTCCAGCAAAGACTGGGATATGTTCATAGTAAATCCCCCCCTCATCAATAGTCATTGGGAGTTCTAGATTATGCTGTTTACCTAAAAGGAAATCATCCATACCATGAACTGGACATATATGAACAATACCTGTTCCTTGTTCAGTTGTTACAAAATCTCCATGTAAAACAGGTACTGAGAAATCATATCCTGAGTCAAACAAAGGATGTTTACAATTTAATCCAATTAATTCTTTTCCTTTTATTTCAAAATTAAGAGTATGTTCAGAAATTTCATTTTCTTTAATAAAGTTTGTGAGCAGATCTTTTGCTATAATTACTTTTCTACTTATGTCATTTTTATTAATAGTCAGAGATTGATAATCAATATCTTCATGCACTGCTAATGCTCTATTTCCAGGAATTGTCCACGGAGTGGTAGTCCAAATAACAATTGAATGATCAGTAAATTGGGATTGTGAAGTTTCAGCTATAGGGAAACAAGTATATATAGTAGTCGACTTATGATCATGATATTCAACCTCGGCATCTGCAAGAGCCGTTTTTTCAACTACAGACCATAAAACTGGGCGATGACCTTTATAAATACCTCCATTCTCTAAGAATTTTCCTAACTCCCTTACGATTTGAGCTTCTGCATGATAGTGCATTGTCGTATAAGGATTATCCCAATCGCCAATTACTCCTAATCTTTGAAATTCTTTTTTTTGAATATCAATCCATTTGTTTGCAAAATCTCGACACTGTTTTCGAAATTCCAAAACTGGCACATCATCTTTATTTTTTTTCTTAGCTCGGTATTCTTCTTCAATTTTCCATTCAATTGGAAGACCATGACAGTCCCAACCAGGAACATAAATTGAGTTTTTATTCAATAATTGCTGATATTTTACAATAATATCTTTCAAAATTTTATTTAGTGCATGGCCCATATGCAAATGACCGTTTGCGTAAGGAGGGCCATCATGCAATATAAATTTTTTCTTATCTTTGGAGTCTTTTCTTAGACTTCCAAATAAATTATTTTTTTGCCAACTATCCAGTATTGCAGGTTCTTTTTTAGGCAAATCAGCCTTCATAGAAAACTCAGTTTTAGGAAGTAAAATACTATCTT
>CABYWI010000047.1 GCA_902522585.1 uncultured Alphaproteobacteria bacterium | reverse complement strand
TGGTTTTGAGCAAAGGAATATGAACTTATGAATATAAAGAATGTTGAAAAAACAAACTTAAAAAAATACATATTTTAGATTTTGGTGCCCAATATTTTGGGCACCTAAAAAGAAATTAAAATTAATTTGTTACTGTAGTAACGCCACGTCTATTTTGACTGTAAGCAGTTTCATCAGATCCTACAACTTCAGGTCTTTCTTTACCCCAGCTGATGTATTCCATTCTGTTAGTATCAATACCAGCCTGGGCAAGATGAGAATAAACTGCAAAAGCTCTTTTATCGCCAAGTGCTAAGTTATATTCTCTAGTTCCACGCTCATCTGCGTGACCTTCGATTGTTATATTTGTGTCAGGGTATTGCATTAACCATGCAGCTTGTGCATCAAGTGTAGCTTGAGCGTCAACAGTCAATTCTGAGCTATCAAATTCGAAGAATACTCTATCGCCAACATTCACGATTAAATCTTCTTGGGTTCCTGCAGTAATACTACTATCTGATCCAGAGCTAGCGCTAGAAGAGGCAGCATCTACGTCTCCACCTTGTTGGGTATTAGTAGCTGCACATGAGGCTAGGAAAAAGCCAGTTGCAACTAAAAGTAGTAATTTTTTTAACATTATTATCTCCGCGTAAATATATTTTAACTATAGTTGTGATAAATAAACACTGAATTTCTGGGAAATCAAGTCAATAATTACTAATAAATCCCCAATTTAAGTTTGAAAAATACGTGTTTGTGCTATTTGTCTATAAAAGAGGGGACCAAGCTGGGTCGCTTCCATCGCGTGGGGTTGGAATGATTCTCTCGTTATAACCAGTAATATCAATGAAATGAATGGTAGTTTCACCACCAGTTCCATCCAAATTTGATTTCTGCTGTCGATAGAAAATTAAGTATCTTCCATTGGGTGACCACGCAGGCGATTCTAATGAGAAATCTTGAACAATAATTCTCTCATTATCTCCATTCGTATCCATAACACCAATATAAAAATTTGGTTTTCTATTTTTAACAAAAGCAATTAGATCTCCCCTCGGAGACCAGACTGGATTTCCATAAACTCCTTTACCTTTTGAAATTCTCTTTATATTACTTCCATCTTTATCCATAATATATAGTTGAGGACTGCCGCCTCGATCTGAGTTAAAAACTATTTTCTCTCCATCTGGAGAATAAGATGGTGAGGTATCTATTCCAGAGTCATTAGTGAGCCTCGTTATGGATCTAGTATTTAAATCCATAGAATAGATTTCAGAATTTGCTGTCTTGGAATCTGAAAAAGACATTACAACACTTTTACTATCAGGTGAGAAACGTGGGGCAAAGGTCATGCCAGGAAAATCACCAACGATCTCTCTTTCGCCAGTTTTTAAGTCATAGATATAAACCCTTGGTAGATTGTTTTTATATTCCATATAGGTGATGGTTTGATTATTAGGAGCAAACCTTGGTGTGAGAACAAGGTTTTTTCCATCAGTTAAAAACTGGTGACTATCAAGATGTCCATCTTGATCCATGATAGCTAATCTTTTAATTCTTTGATCTAAAGGCCCTACTTCAGATACATAAACTATCCTAGTATCAAAGTAACCTGTTTCACCGGTGATCCTTTTATAAACAATATCACTCACAGTATGTCCTACTCTTCTAATTAATCCCTCATCAGGAATAGTAAGCTGTAATTTTTCAATCTCCTTAGCATTAAAAACATCATATAATCTCATTCTTAGGCGAATACCTTTGTCAGTTTTGGTAACATCTGCACTTAACAGAAATTGTGCTTTAATTAGCTTCCAGTCTTCAAATCTAGGAACTTTTTCTACAAGGTTATCCGATTGGATATATAAGTCTTCATTTACAGTATAAAAAAGTCCTGAGTTTGTGAGATTATTAGATATTATTTGTCTTATAGTGTTACCATACCTGGAAGTATCTGCATCTCCTCCGAAAACCTGTGTTATGGCAATAGGCGTTGGTTCTACTTTGCCTTGGGCAATAGTAACTTCTAAAGCACCATACGAATTCAAAGTGAAAAAAATAAAAGTAATTAAATATTTAATCATTCAGTATTTAATTAATTAATAACATATTTTTAGGTAGGATATATTAATTATTTATTAATCAAACATCCAGCTGAAATCAAAAGTAAAATTGATTTCTTTCCACAAATCATACTTGTCCACCGGAAGAAGTAAGGGGCTACAATCAGGATTATTAACAGCTCTCATTGCGGCTTCTGCTGCTGTTCTAAAAGAGGGGTCAACTAATTTTTCAGAATTAACAATCTTGGAATTCTTGACAGTCCTATCTAGGTTAACTTCAATATAAATAATTGGCTTTAAGTCTTTAAGGTTAGCTACCCCTGCATTTAAATTAAGGCATTTATACATTTGTTGTTCAAATAGTTTTAATTCTGAGATAGTCATTACAGGCGCAACCTCTTCAGTAAAAACCTCTTCTTGCTTTACTTCTGTTTCTTCTTGAACTTTTTTAAACTCTTTATCAGGATTTTCTAAATCTTTTAAAACCGATGTGACATTGAATGATTTTTTATCTGGTTTTTTCTTAACTACAATTTCTAAATTATCAAAAGGTTGTTCGATTTCTTTTGGTTCTGGTTTTTCCTTTAACTGTATTTCAAAATCATTCTCGATCGGCGCTGGAGCAACTTCCTCTGGTTCTTTGATTTCTTCTTCAGGAACTTCCTCAATTACGAACTCGTTTGCTTGATTAGAAGAATTATCTACCAGTACCTCCTCAACCTCATTTATTTCAGGTTCCGCTATTTCAGAAACTATCTCTTTTACTGGCGGCTCAGGTTCAGATACTTCTGAT
>CABYWI010000046.1 GCA_902522585.1 uncultured Alphaproteobacteria bacterium | reverse complement strand
CAATTTCTGCTAATTTGATTAATTCTAAAGTGCTTGTTGTCTGGCCGCCTAGGGCAATAGGAACTCTGCCATCAACTATTTTTGAACTCTTTTCTGCTAATTCTTTTCTTTCTTCAAAAGTCATAGTAGAAAAATCCCCAGCGGCACCACCAAAAAGTAAAGTTGAGTTTTTAGAGTTTAAACCATTGTTTAAAAGAAAATTTACATAATCGCTAATTGCTGAGAAGTTTAAAGGTAGACCTTCGGTGTCTTCGAAAGGCGTAGGAATAGTAACGTAACACCCATGAAGTTTTTTTTTTAATTTTTCAATATCCATCATTTATTTATCCTTTTCATTGATATGTGCCAAGGTATGAGTATTTTTTCCATGAGAGTTACAAAACCAAATAAACTCAAACCAAGCAGTGTGAGAAAAAATATTCCTGCAAAAGCAAGGTCAGGTCTCATATTTCCAGTAACAATAGAAATATAAAATCCTAGACCCTGATCAGATCCGATAAATTCTGCGATGGTAGCACCAACCGTAGCATTAATTGCTGCATACTTAAAACCAACAAAACATTGAGGCATCGCTGCAGGAAGTCTTATTTTAAAAAAAGTCTTAAGAGCATTTGCTCCTGTAGATCTATGAAATAAAGTGAGTTCATTGCTTAGAGAATTAAAAGCTAAGATAGCATTAAGAACTATTGGGAAAAAACAAACCAAGACAACAATTATTACTTTAGGTAATAAGCCAAAACCAAACCAAGAAATAAATAAGGGAGCAAAGGCAATTTTAGGTGTCATTTCAATACTTACAAAAAAAGGATAAAGGGTTCTTCTTAAGATTGAGGAGAAAGAAATAGCTATTCCAAAACCTAAACCTAATATGATTGCAATTGCATAACCGATGATTGTTTCGAGACCAGTTACACCAGTGTAATATATTAGCTTATCTATATCCGCAGATCCTTTTTGAACTATTTCGGTTGGAGCAGGAAGAATATATCGTGGAACATCAAATAACGGGATTGAATATTCCCAAAATAAAAAAAATAATACAAAAAATAATATCAACATCCATCCGCTGGCTATCCATTTTAAAAAACCAGTTAATTTATTTTTAGATGACGCCATATTCGTGAAATACCTCTTGAATTTCATGTACATATTCAAAAAATTTATTTGATCGTTTTACGCTAAGATCTCTTGGGTAAGGAAGATCTATATTAATTTCTCTATCTACATATCCAGGTCTTGGAGAAATTAAAATAACTCTACTAGAGAGCTGAACAGCCTCCTCAATAGAATGAGTTACAAAAATTACTGTAGGTTTATTGATCATCCATAAATTTTGAATATCTGATCTAATTTTTTCTCTAGTCATTGCATCAAGTTTTCCCAAAGGCTCATCTAAAAGAATTGTGTCAGGCTCATGAATCATAGCTTGGCAAAAAGCTGCTCTTTGCTGCATACCACCTGATAGTTCAGAAGGATATCTATTTGCAAAATCTTCTAATTTTACAGATTTTAAAATATTTAAAATTTTATCTTTATATTCATCTATATCTAAATTTCTTAATTCTAATTGTAATTTAATGTTACCCTCAACCGTTCTCCATGGAACAAGAGTGTTATCTTGAAACATAATTCCAATATCATTTTTTGGCCCATGCACAAATTTTCCACCAAAAGAAATTTCTCCACTGGTTGGTTCTAAAAGACCAGCCATCATAAGCATTAAAGTTGATTTACCACAACCAGATGGGCCTAAAACAGAGACAAATTCACCACTATCTATAGAAATATCCACTGGTCCAAAAGCATGAACTTCATCCTCGCCCTCGCCAAATACTTTTTTTAGTGAATTAATTTTAATAAATTGTTTCATAGGTGGAGTAAATGTAGCCAATAAATTATTGGCTACATTGAGATGTGTTATTAGAGGAAATCGTTAGTATAAAAATCTGCTGCATTAGCTCCAGCATCTAGATCATTATACTCCTTCATTAGTTTAACCATGCCTTCCCAGTCTGATGCAACGTTTAGACCAAGAACTTTGTCAGTATTAGCATTTGAATATAAAATACCAAGAGTAACATCTAATACTTCTCTAGCTTGTTGCTTACCTGCATCTTCTGCAAATGATCCACCAACAATATCTGCCATTGCATTAACTGCTGCATCGGGATTTGCTTCAGCTTCAGCATAAGCTTCCATTGTAGCTTGAACAAATCTCTTAACTAAATCAGGATTATTTTTGATTGTATCAGTATGTGTTGCAACACAGTATCCAACTTGATTTACACCAAAGTCAGAATAAGGAAATGCAACTGGTTGCTCACCACCGTTAGCTTTGATTTCAGCTGGCTTGTCATCTAAACCACCTAAAATACCGACAGATCCACCACTACCTTCTAGGTAACTTGATACTAAAGCTCCGTCAGGTACAACAGTTATGTTTATATCAGACTCTGATAAACCAGCATTAGCTAATACAATTGGAAAGAATGTATTTACACCAGCGTTTGCAGTTGTAAGAATTTCTTTTCCTTTTAGATCTTGAATAGAACTCACACCAGCATCAGGTCTAACTAAAACAGCCTCTGTACCCATTGCATCGATAACGCCTACAGATTTAACAGGAGCTCCTTTAGATGCTAAGTCGACCATAGCACCACATGAACCGTATGAAAAATCACTATCACCATTAGCAACAAGTCTGTGAGCTGAACTCGAACCATTACCTGATCTAATGTCCAGATCGATACCATATTTTTCATAAATACCAGTAACAAATCCATGAGCAAAACCAGCGTGTGAACCATAATACATCCAGTTTAGTCTTAATTTTACATCATCCTCAGATTTAGCAACCGTTGCTAAAAATAGAAGTGATATCGTAGCAATTATAATTTTTGTAAATTTCATAATTCCTCCTTTTT
>CABYWI010000045.1 GCA_902522585.1 uncultured Alphaproteobacteria bacterium | reverse complement strand
AAAACTAGAGAGGCAAATATTTTAAGAAGTTTTGAATTTGAATATATTATCAATAATTTATATGAGTCAGATCTTAGTTCGATCACATATTCACGTGATAAATTTGGGTTAAGAGACAGCTGCAAAAATCCAAGCGAAATTACAATATTAACTGTTGGTGGCAGTACAACTGATCAAAGATATATTTCACTGGAAGACACTTACCAAGAAATTATTAAAAACAAACTTGTAAAACATGATCCCAATTTTGGGTGTGTTTCTAATGCAGGAATCGATGGACACACTACAACAGGACATATTTTTTCTTTTGAGAATTGGTTTCCCCTAATACCTAATCTAAAGCCCAAATACATACTTTTTTTTGTGGGTGTGAATGATGCTAATTTTAATAGGGTATTTGGTGCAGATTCTAATGACATAAATCATTCAAGAGCACCAGAAAATAAATTTAAAAAATTTGAAATTGTAAAAAGATTATTGCCAATTTATAGATATATTAATCAAAGTTTAGATAGCTCTGCCCCTGTATACGCTAGGCATAAGCCATCAAAGTACAATCTTGAAAGTTACACAGAGGCAAGTCTCAGAGATGATACGAAAAATCTCACTACGGAAAACACTAAAAAATTTAAAGAAAGATTTAAAAAATTATTAAGATATACATTAGAAATGGGTGCTGAACCGATCTGTGTAACCCAACCACATCGATATGTCATCGTAAATGAGGGTATAAGCTATGGAATTCCTCAGGTGTTTGAAGAATACAGTGGGTTAGACTATGACTACTCTATTCGCGAATTGAATAGAGTAATGAAAAATTTATGTGGTACAAATTTCATAGACTTATATAAATATAATTTCAAAGATAATCATTTTTATGATGGTATTCATACCACTCCAATTGGCTCTAAAATAATCGGTAATAAGATAGCTGATTTTTTAATTAACCAATATTGACATAGACTTGTATATGTAAAAATATAAATATATATTTCACTTTGCAAAAATTAATAGTTACTATTTTTGGAATATGTTTTACCCATTTATTTTCCAAAAAATCTATACTAAGGCTATTAATTATATTATTAAGCGGGCGTAGCTCAGGGGTAGAGCGCAACCTTGCCAAGGTTGAAGTCGAGGGTTCGAATCCCTTCGCCCGCTCCAAAAACATTGTAATCACTTAATTTTTTGAAAAACTCGTCAATAGAGTTCAATAGAGTTTTGTGCTAGGGTTGTTTATGAATTTTTTTGAAGCAATTAAAATTTGTTTTAAAAAATATGCAACCTTTAGTGGTAGAGCATCACGTTCAGAATTTTGGTATTTCGTTTTATTTTATTTAATCTGCTCATTCATTGCTCCAATTATGGATTATTTTTTATTCGGTACAATGTTTGGAATGTTTTATTGGGTTTTTTATATTTTAACTTTGCTTCCTTATCTTGCTGTTTGGATAAGAAGATTACATGACATTAATAGATCAGGGTGGTGGACCATTCCAATAGGGATTACCAGCATGATAGTTGTTGGTGCTATTTGGTTCATTATATGGGGTAGTAAAAAAAGCGTCACAGATAACAATAAATATTAATTTATGGAGTTCAATACAGTCTCGTTACAGTTTTAAGATTGCAATAACACTTAATTTGTTAAACCATATTTAAATTATTAAAATACTATTATGACAAAATTATCTTTTTTCAAAAGTCTCCTTAACTTTTTTAATGACCCAGGTACGTACTTTATTGGATGGAAGATAATACTTTTTATCAAAGAAAATACTCTTTTGACTGTACTCATATGTGGTGCTGTCATTTTAGCAGTTATAATATTTATGTCAACGGATAATGAACTGTTATTTAATATATATTTAGTCTCAATTGCTGGTATTATTGATGCATGTTGGTATATCATTTTATCATTAGCTGTTACAACAGCTTCAGCATTAAGTTTTTTTCAAACAAAAATAACACTAATGCAAAAAGTTCAAGGTTTTTTCTTTGTAGCCCTAGGATTGGGGCTACTGGTTAATTTACTGATATAAAAATGGAATCAGACTCAAGAAAAAGATTATCTTTATCAAAAAAAGGTGAGGAGCTTATTGAACATTACAAAAATATGGTAGATCATGGATATCAAAGAGCAGATGGAATTTATGTCAAAAATACGTATGAGGATTTTGAACTAAAAAAATTCAAGGAACCAATTCAGCCTCAATTTAAATATTGGAATATTAAAAGCGTACTTGATTATGGCGGGGGAGGTTCAAATTGGGATAAAAGTGGGTTTTCCGGCGACCAATCAGCTAAAGAATTTTTTAATATTGAGAAAGTAATAAGTTATGAACCAGCAAGAAATTATCATGATATAGAGAGTTGTGATTGCGTAGTTTGCTTTGATGTTCTCGAGCATGTTTATCTCAATGATTTAAATGATGTATTAACACATATCTATTCACATGCTTTAAAACTTGTAATAATCCAAGTGGCATGTTACGAGGCTGCAGCGTTGTTGCCGACAGGCGAAAATGCTCACATAACTGTACGTCCACCTATGTGGTGGAAAGGATTTGTTGACAGTATATCAATAAAATTTCCTCAAATTAGCACAATGTTGTTTTGCTCAACTGAATATAAACACGCTCAACTTTTTAAAATTTGGAACGCTGCTCATTTTGATGAAAAAGAAGAATACTGTGTAAAGCTAGAATAGAGTAAATTTAAATATTGTATTTATGAAGATTTTGGAGCGGGCGAAGGGATTCGAATTCTCGACCCGCTTAATCTATGCTTTATGGGTTACCAAAATTTGAAAAACTATATTGAAACTATATTGCAAATAGAATTTAAAATTTAAAGGTGGAATTGGTACCTGGTGCATTACTTGCTATTCTATTTTGTTCTGAAGTAAGTGAAAAGTTTAATAAGAAATAGTTTTAAATA
>CABYWI010000044.1 GCA_902522585.1 uncultured Alphaproteobacteria bacterium | reverse complement strand
CTAAAGAAAAATTATTTTGATTATCAAAAATTTTATTAAAAGTTGAGTTGGTTGAGTTGAATAATACTTTGTACAAATTTACTTAAACAGTGAGTCAACAAGATTAATTAATGGATCCGGATAGAAGAAAAATAAAGTAATAATTATAGCTGATGAAATAAATATAAATGAACTTAGTCTATTATTATCTAACAATAATTCAGTTTCCAAATCATTGAAAAACATATTCTTAATTACTGACAAATAATAAAATGCAGCAATAACGGAACTAATTACAGCGATGACAGAGAGAATATAAAAACCCTCATTAATAGAAGCTGATAAAATAAAAAACTTAGCAAAAAAACCTGCAAAAGGAGGAATCCCTGCCAAAGAAAATAAAAATACTAGCATCGAGATTGCCTTTGATCTTGATGATGCTTTTAATCCATTCAATCCTGTTAAGAGAGTAATTTCTCCATCGGAGGTTCTTAAATTTAGGATTACCGAAAAAACACCGAACGTTGTTATGAGATAAATAATCAAATAAAAGAAAATTGTTCCCTCAGACATATATTGATAACTCATTATTGCTAAAAGTATAAAACCAATATGGTTAATAGAACTAAAAGCTAATAGTCTTTTAATAACTTTCTGTGTAATTGCTCCATATGCCCCTACGAGTAGAGAAATCGCACATACTAATTGGAAAATATAGTTAAGGGATTCTGTTTTAGTGATGTTAAGCTCATGATAAATTCTAAATAAGAAAATTAAAGAGGCAAATTTAGGTAAAGTGGCGAAAAATAAAGTTGATATTGTTGGTGATCCTTCATAGACATCCGGTGTCCAAATGTGAAAGGGAGCAGCGGATACTTTAAAAAAGAGTGCTATTAAAACTAAAGCCAAACCTACTTCGCTAAAGGTTGAAAAATTATCTAAATTTTGAAAAGAGAATGAAGCAGTATCAAAGTAAATCATCGAGATACCAAATAATAAAAATCCTGAAGATAGAGCCCCTAAAGAGAAATATTTAATGCCCGCTTCATTGGAATTTAAACTTTTTGTATTAAATGCGGCCATTAAATAAAGTGAAAGGGATTGGAGTTCTAAACCAATAAAAGCTGTTAAAAAATTATTACTAGAAATAAGAACGAAAGAACCAAGAATAGCAAAAAGTATGAAAAGTATATATTCATAGCGAAATATATTTTCATTTTTGAGAGGTCTTCGAGAAAGCAAGATGAAAACTAATGAGCCAATAGATAAAATAATTTTTGAGAGTAAAATTAAATTTATTGTGTTTAAAGAATACAAAGAGTTTTGGTATAGGGTATGCCCTTTGAATATCAAAAAAATAGTTAATAAGCTGAAACCTGAAGCATTTATTGTAATTGTTACTCCCTTATTCAAAATACCAAGGGTTATGGATATTAAAATTAAGGCTAAAATAAAAATTTCAGGGGCAAAAGAGTAAAAGTCAATCATTATAATATTCCTATAAAGATACTGGCATCAATCATGTCAAAAAGAAGCTTTGGGTAAACACCCAGTAAAATTGTTAAAGAAGCCAAACAAGTAAAATAAAAAATTTCAATGTTTGTTAAATCTGTAAGTTTTTTAATATCAGCTTTTACATCTCCAAAATTTACATTCTTATACAAGAGCAACATATACGAGGCTCCTAAAATGACACCTACAGCAGTAAAGATTGTTAAATATACGTTCACACTGATGGTAGACATAATTATAAGAAACTCCCCAACAAATCCACTTGTCCCCGGTAAGCCGACAGAAGAAAGCATAAATACCATAAAGAAAAAAGAATATCTTGGCATAATATTTGTCACCCCACTGTAATCAGCAATCATTCTAGTGTGATGTCTCTCATAGACGACTCCGACAATCAAAAATAAAGCAGCAGAGACTATTCCATGACTAATCATTTGGAAGTATGCACCATTCATACCGTCTTGAGTTAAAGTAAATATTCCAATTGTAACAAAGCCCATATGGGCAACAGAAGAGTATGCAATCATTTTTTTCATATCGGTTTGGCGAAGAGCAACAATCGATGTGTAAACAATAGCAATACAACTAAGGCTAAAAATTAAAGGTTGAAAATAGTATGAAGCAAATTCGAAAAAAGGAATAGATAATCTCATAAAACCATAGGCACCTAATTTCAATAGAACTCCTGCTAGAATTACCGATCCACTCGTTGGAGCTTGAACGTGAGCATCTGGCAGCCAAGTATGAAATGGGAACATCGGGACCTTTACCGCAAAGGACGCAAAAAAACACAAAAAGAGAATTAGTTGAATATTTTCAGCAAACACAAATTTAGAAATGATTTCAATATTTCCCGTGTTGGTAATTGAAATAATATAAATTATTGCAAGTAGCATTAATACTGAACCCGCTAGTGTGTATAAAAAGAACTTAAAAGTTGCATATAATCTATTTTCTCCACCCCATATACCGATAATTAAAAACATTGGAATTAAGACAGCTTCAAAGAAGACGTAGAAAATAACAATATCGATACTGACAAAAACACCAATAATGAAACTTTCTAATAATAGAAAATAAATAACAAATTCTTTAACTCGGTTTTGAATTGAATTCCAAGAACAAAGAAGGCAAATAGGGACTAAAAAAGTAGTTAAAAGGATAAGAGGTATGGAAACACCATCTACACCTAAATAATAATTTATATCAAATTTATCAAACCAAGTATGAAATTCAGTAAATTGATATCCATTTTGAGATTTATCATAAAAAATTGGAAGTAATAAACTTAAAAGAAACTCACCTGTTGTAATCCAAAGACCTGAAACAAATATCGTTTTATTTTTTAATTGTTTACTATTTGATAGTGAAAGTGTAAGTGCACCAATTAAAGGAGTTAAGATAAGTAGCGATAAAATTGGAAAACTCATTTTATGAAACTGATATATAAAAAATAATTGTTATGAATAAGGTAAAACCTGTGATGATAATAAAGGTATAATCAAAAATAAAACCTGATTGGAATCTTTTACAAGCTTTAGCAATGCTGGAGACCACAGAAGCACTACCATTTGGTAAAAAACGATCAATAAATCCTTGGTCTATTTTATTCCATAAGAATTTCCCTAAATCATAAATTGGATTAATGAAAACCTTGTTATAGAGCTCATCAAAATACCATTTATTA
>CABYWI010000043.1 GCA_902522585.1 uncultured Alphaproteobacteria bacterium | reverse complement strand
TTTTAGGGTATGTAAATCTTCCTTTATTGTTAGTTATGAAATTCTTTAAAGAATGAATGTCATAAAATGGCTTATTTATAATTTCTGAGTCATATAAGAAAACCAGCTGTGATCTTCCCCAGGGTATTTCATAAAGATTAGTGTTTATGCCAAAATCATTAACTAGAGTAGGGTCAGTTAAATCAAAATAATTTAAATTATATAAATTATTAATTGGGCCATATAG
Source organism: uncultured Alphaproteobacteria bacterium (assembly GCA_902522585.1). Classification (GTDB taxonomy): domain Bacteria; phylum Pseudomonadota; class Alphaproteobacteria; order HIMB59; family HIMB59; genus HIMB59. Next base: position 2,989 of record CABYWI010000043.1, on the reverse strand, counting down.
AAGTTTTTGATTAAATAATTTTGAGAAATTTTCTCCATTTATCCAAATTAAATCTACTTTACTTTTTTGTTGGGTACCCTCTGATAATATTAAATTTACACTTGTTTGGGTATCTTCGATCTTTATATGATTAAGTTGAATATCATATGATTTTTTAATATCATTACTGAAGTTACTTATATATTTATTTATATTGCTTGAGCCTCCCCAAGCATGGAAATTCACTTCATTAGCAAATGAATTTAATGAAACAATTAAAAATAAAAAAATTTTTATGAGGATAGACAATTAAGAAATCTTACAAACAGGTATAAGCTGCATTTTATGAATATTTTTTTCTCTAATTTCCTCATAGCGTTTTCTGTTTGGAGAATTTTTATTTAACATAGCTTCTTCGATTTCTTCATAACTTAACCCTACTTGCTGTTCATCAGTTCTGCCATCTGTCCATAGTCCATCAGTTGGGGTTGCATCAATTATTTCTTGGTTAATTCCTAGTTCTTTTCCTATATCCCATACCTCAGTTTTAAGACAATCTGCTATAGGAGAGATGTCTACACCACCATCACCGTATTTTGTATAAAAACCAATTCCAAAATCTTCAACTTTATTGCCAGTGCCGACAACGATACCATTGTTGCTAGCAGCAATCTGGTAAAGAGTTGTCATTCTTAACCTAGCTTGAGAATTAGCGTATCCATGTTCTGAGCTATTATTCTTAAGTTTTGATTGAAACTCATCAAAGACTTTTGATAAATCAACATGATGATGGGAGATATTTGAAAATTTTTTTTTAAGCCATTCTATGTGATTGTTTCCTCTATTATTTAAAATTTTATGGTCAAGTATCGGCATAGTTACAACATGCGTTTGTAATTTTGTTCTAGCAGATAAGGTACTAGTTACAGCAGAGTCTATGCCTCCTGATATACCAATTACCAAAGAGGAAAAATTTCCTTTATCGGCATAATTTTTAATCCAATTAGAAATAAAATTTACTTTTTCAGAGGTATTCATTATTAAAAAATACGATTAAATCATATTTAGGTTTACTTAAAACTGAAATATTTAATTAAAAATAATCATTAATATATGATATTTTAGCATATTAAATTTTAGGAGGAATGATGAAAATATTATCAATATTATTATCTTTCGCTTTATCTTATTTCCCATTAGCTGCTAATGCAGCTCCACTTCAATCTTTAGGTGAAGCAGAAGGTGAGCTTAATGTTGTTGCTTGGGCAGGATATCTTGAAAGAGGGGCAACCGTAGAAGCTTTTGACTGGGTTACAGGTTATGAAGAAAATACAGGTTGTAAAGTAAATATCAAAACTGCCGGTACTTCTGATGAAATGGTAGCACTAATGAACGAAGGTGGCTTTGATATAGTGACAGCTTCCGGTGATGCTAGTTTAAGACTAATCGCTGGTGGAACAGTTCAAGAAATTAATACCGATCTAATTCCAAGTTGGAATACTATCGATCCAAGACTACAAGATGCTGAATGGCATACTGTTGATGGTAAGCATTACGGTACTCCTTATATGTGGGGATCGAATGTCTTAATGTACAACACAAATGCATTTAGTGAACCTCCAACAAGTTGGAATGTGGTTTTTGAAGAACAAACCTTGAGTGATGGTGAAAGCAATAAGGGAAGAGTCCAAGCATTTGACGGACCAATTCATATTGCTGACGCAGCAATGTATTTAATGTACCATCAGCCAGAATTGGGCATCAAAGATCCTTATGAATTAACTGATGCTCAGTATCAAGCCTCATTGAATTTATTAAGACAACAAAGAGAATTAGTTGGTAGATATTGGCATGATGCCTTTATGCAAATTGATGATTTTACAAATGAAGGTTTTGTTGCCTCTGGAGCTTGGCCTTTTATGGTAAATCTTTTAGTTGGAGCCGACCAACCTATCGCTAGTGTCATACCTCAAGAAGGTGCAACAGGATGGGCTGATACTACGATGGTTCATTCTGAAGCTGATAATTTGAACTGTGCTTATTTATGGATGGAGCATCAATTAAGTTCAAATCTTCAAAGTGACTTAGGCGTTTGGTTTGGTGCTGTTCCTTCTGTCCCATCAAAGTGCGGTACAGGTTTAATGGATCCAGCTGCAGGTATCTATCCTGAAGGTGTTGATGCTTGTAAGATCAACGGTATCGATAATTTTGATAAAATACACTTTTGGAAAACACCTGTATCTAAGTGCGAAACTCAAGATAGTTGTATACCTTATTATAAGTGGGTAACAGACTACATTGCTGTTTTAGGTGGTAGATAAAAAAATAAAAAATTAAAATAGTTATAAGGAGGGGATTTCCCCTCCTTTTTTATTTGCCTATTCAATGAAAACAGCTTTAAAAATTACAAATATTCAGAAAAGATATGGAGACGTAGCAGCTCTTGATCAAATTGATATTGAGATTTTTGATGGTGAATTCTTTTCACTATTAGGTCCCTCTGGGTCAGGTAAGACTACATGTTTAAAAGTTATTGCAGGCTTTGAAGTACCAGATAGTGGTACTATTCACCTTTTTGACGAGGATGTAAGCTCTATTCCTCCCTTTAAAAGAGATGTAAATACTGTTTTTCAAGACTATGCCTTATTTCCTCATATGAATGTTCGAGATAATGTTGGTTATAGTTTAAAAATTAAGAAAGTTTCTAGAACGGATCAAGAAAGATTAATTGAAGAAATACTTCAAAAAGTAAAATTACAGGGCTATGACTCTCGAAAGCCTAGCGAACTATCTGGAGGACAAAGACAGCGAGTAGCATTAGCTAGATCATTAATTAATAAGCCTAAAGTTTTATTGTTAGATGAACCATTAGGGGCGCTGGATTTAAAACTAAGAGAACAAATGCAATTTGAATTAAAAAGTCTTCAAAGACAATTTGAAATTACTTTTGTTTATGTGACACATGATCAACAAGAAGCAATGAGCATGAGTGATCGCATAGCTATCTTTA
>CABYWI010000042.1 GCA_902522585.1 uncultured Alphaproteobacteria bacterium | reverse complement strand
TTAAATATTCTGATTTTGGCTGAAATCTTTCTGTATCAATTGAGGAAGAGATATAACTACAATAGCCTTTTGAGGTTATTCTTTTACAATCGATATTTAGGAAAGGTGAGGAAGTAATAATATAATCACAAGATCGTATTAAGTATTGATATTTCCCTGGCCACTTTAAATATTTGGTAATTGGGTTAGGTTGAATAATTGAATTTTGTGGCTTCACAACATTATCTTCAATGTCATAAATAACTCTTTTTGCAAAAATTCGAACCATCCTTTCCATAAAACTTGACATTAGTGGTGTTACGTACATAAAAACATAAACTACATCATATTTGTGTATCCTTGTAACATCTATGAGCCTGCGAAAATGGCCACGAATAGTTCCAAAAAACTTTTCTAAATAATGACCTTGTTTGTATATAACTTCCCACATTTTTTCATCCATATATGATGAGATATCTATATCCCAGTCATTTTGACGCCAGATATTAAAATATTGTTCATATTTCAACCTCTGGCCAGCAGCAACTCCTTGGGGGAAAGGACATATGATTAATATTCTTTTTTTAGTCATGGTATTTATGTATTTATTTATTATGTAAAGTTAATTTATCATATATTGATCGGTATTGATTTACACCTTCAGATAAAGAAAAACGTTTAATTGCTGAGTTACGGCATAATACCCTCACCTCAGGGTTCATTGATAGTTCAACAATTTTCTTAGCTGCATTTTGCAATGAGAGAATATCGAATTTTTTCAAAACTACACCGACTTTATCTTTATTGATAATTTTTTCAATATCTCCAACATCTTTATTTCCAACACAGGTAACTCCGCAGCCAAGATATTCACCTAACTTTGTTGGTGCGCTTGCAATTTTGGAGAAGCAAGGTTTTATTAATACACCTGCGGCATGCATTCTTTGAATATTATGAACAACTTCATAATATGATGATTTAATAATCTCTATGCGATCAAGAGATAAACCAAATTTTACTATCAAATTTCTCAAGGCATCATGATCATTTCGATTAACAATTATCATTCGTGCATCGGGTCGTATTTTAAGAATATAAGAGAAAAGAGCTAACGTTTCTTCAAACATATACCAAGTACCAATGCTACCAACATAACCGAATGTAAAAGGAGTTTTCTTAGGTAAATCTAAAAGTGGTTTGAATCGATCTAGGTCTGTGCAAGTTGGTATAACAGATATTTTTGGAACTTTAGTATCCCAATAACCAAATTCTATAATTTTTGGAACTGAAGCTTCAGTTAATGTGACTATATGATCAGCAGCACGGAATAAATATCGCTCCAATCTTTTTACTATTTTATAAATATATCCATCTTTTTTCCAGATACCTCCGTCAACACGCTCGTCAGCCCAAAAACCACGAATATCAAATAAAATCTTTGTATAGGTATATTTTTTTATCAATAATGCAATTAAAGCTGGTATGTATGAGCGAGCATGAATAATTTCAATATTCTTTTTTTTTGCTATATAAAAAGCAAAAATTGTACCTTTAAAAATATCGTATAACGTTGCTATGAGAGTAGGATTTTTGTGATAAAGCAATGGAAACCATTTAATTTTAGATTTATTCAGTCTGTCTTGCATAGAAGAAATTTTCTCAGCATTGGATAGATCTATAGATTTTTCAAAGGAGATTATGTTAATGAAGTTATCATTTGAAAGTTTTTCTAAGTATGCAACTACTTGACTTTGACCTAAAGGTTCAGTCAATCCATCATATGAGATATAAAGAATACTAGCCATTTATATTTAAAATCAAATTCTATAGTTTCTATTATACAAATAATTAATTCAATACATCTTAAATCAAAATACTTAACTACCTATTGATAATTGAATTATTTATAAGAAGTATGCCAAGCTTGAAACATTAAAATTGGCCAAAGTTTTGATGATCTATCTATTCTTCCTGATAAATGTTGTGTCCAAGCTTTATGAAACAATTCTGGATTGAATAGCCCACATTCAGCTAGTTTATCTTCAGATAGTAACTCTTGTGCCCATTCTCTTAATGGCCCACGAAGCCATTGACCAATAGGTACTGAAAAACCAATCTTAGGACGATCTATTATTTTACTTGGTACATATTTATACAAAACTTGACGTAAAAGCCATTTACCATAACCTTTTCTTATTTTCATACTCATTGGAATGCGAGTTGATAATGAAATTAAACTTGGATCTAAAAATGGCGCACGGGTCTCTAAATTGACTCCCATAGCCGCACGATCGACTTTACAAAGAATATCATCTGGTAAATAAGTTAACATATCTTGAAACATCATCTGATTTGAATATTCGTTTATAGATATTTCATTAAGCTTGTTATCAAATAAAGAAAAAGACTCGTTAATATCACCAGTCAATAATTTCTTTGGTTCAAGCCAAGTACTTAACAAATTTCTATGAAAGTCTGTAAAACTTTTTGTGTGGTATATTTGTTCACTAATTTTATGTATCTTCACCCCTAAGTTTGAAATTCCTTCTTTCCTAGCTCTTAATGCATTATAAATTGAGCCACAATTATTCCATCCCTGCTCTGATAACATTTGAGCGGCAAGACTAAAAATTTTCTTTATAGGTTCTGGTAAAATAGAAATTTTTTTGTATAAACCTGGGCCATGAATATATCTATTATACCCTCCAAAAAGTTCATCTCCTCCATCGCCAGATAAAGCTACCGTAACATGCTGCCTTGCAGCATTACAAACGAGATATGTTGGTATTTGTGAAGAGTCAGCAAAAGGCTCATCATAAAGCCAAGGTAATTTTGGAATTACATCACGAGCGTCTGAGTCTGTTACCTTAAGCATATTATGTTCTGTTCCTAAATATGAAGCTACTGAGTTGGCATGGCTTGACTCATCATGTGTTGATTCATTAAAACCTATTGTAAAAGTTTTTACTGGTTTATTACTTTGAGATTGCATCATTGCAACGATAGTAGAGCTATCAACCCCTCCTGATAAAAAAGCACCTAATGGAACATCAGACAACATTTGTTTCTGAACTGACATTCTAAGAGATTTTTCTAATTTTAATGTAGCCTCTTTCTCATCAATAATTTTGTGACTATAACCATATTCTATTTCATCTTTTAGATCCCAATAACGGTTAATGGAAATAGTTTCATAACATTCTCCAGAAGGAATTGGTTTATTTGGTGGCATTAAAGGAGGGCTTCCTTTTACAGAAAGAATCGTACCTGGTTCAAGTTTAAATATATTCTTATATATGCTGTATGGAGCAGGAATATATGAATATCTAAAATATTGAATAAGAGACTCTTTGTTTATTTTATTAGAAAAATTAGGATGAG
>CABYWI010000041.1 GCA_902522585.1 uncultured Alphaproteobacteria bacterium | reverse complement strand
AACCACTCGCTACAAGAGTTCCATGGGTCATACTTAAATAAACGTTCCTTATAGGAATATAAAAATCTTGATTGTTAATTATCATTAAAATTGCTGAGAATAGAGCGCAGAATATTCCTCCATAAATTAAGATATAAAATTTTTTAATATCACTTTTACTTCTGAGGGCAACTGAAAAGGCAGCAAAACCTAAACTAGATATAAATCCCATTATTAAACCAAAAAATGATCCACTAAAAGCACTTGCATAAATCATAACTAAAGTCCCTATGAAAGCGACAACCATACTTAAAAAATTTTGTTGGGATATTTTTTCTTTTAAGAAAATAAATGCTATGAGAGATGCTAAAAAGGGCATAAGAGCCAACATGAATAATGTTACTGCTGCAGTAGTGTAACTAATTGAATAAATAAAGCCTAAAAATGCAGTCGTTAATGACATGCCACCAATAATGGTAACTCCATCAATTTGAAAAAGGTTTTTTACAAAATTCAAACCCTCATTAAAGAAAAGGTAAAATGCAATTATAATAGCCACAGTCATACCTCTTATTACTAAGTAGGGAAGTTGATAAAATTGAGGGTCCGTCATATTTTTGACAACTAAAGGACCAAAACTCCAGACTAGACCACTAATCACTACAATGATTACAGCTTTTAAGTGGTCATCCATTTCCGGATAAACTTAATTCAAATTTAAAAAAAAAAGTAGTTAATTATTAAAAAATTCTGTTAATTCTTTAACAGAATTATAGCTTTTATTATCGCCTTTTTTACTTCTCAAGGTGAATGATGAAGACTCAATTTCTTTTTCTCCAATAACAAGTGAGTAAGGAATTTTTTTCGATACCGAGTTTCTAATTTTATATCCAAGCTTATTGTCAGAGTCATCTATCAGTGAACGAACACCTAAATCTTTTAGTTCTTCATTGATTTTTTTACAATGGTCTACAAACTTTTCAGAAACAGGCAATATTGCTAGTTGAACCGGAGTTATAAATAAAGGAAGCCAACCATTAGTATTTTCAAGAATAATGGCAATGAATCTCTCTAATGAACCAACAACGGCTCGGTGTATCATGATTGGAACTTGGTTTTTATCATCTTTATCTTTGTATTTGGCTCCAAGTCTATTAGGTAAATTAAAATCAATTTGGATAGTTCCACACTGCCATTCTCGTCCAAGAGAGTCTTCTAAAGTGAATTCAATTTTAGGACCATAAAAGGCACCTTCGCCATCTAATATGCTAAAATCTTTTCCATTATCAGATAAAACTTTCTTTAACTGATTTTCTGCATTGTCCCAATTCTCTTGAGAACCAATGCTTTTTTCTGGTCGGGTAGAAATATTGTATTTAATTTTTTCAAAACCAAATTTTTTATAAACCCTTTCAATTAACTGAGTTGTTTCATTACAAACGTCATAAATTTGCTCAGCAGTACAAAAAATATGTGCATCATCTTGGGTGAATCCTCTTACTCGAAATAGTCCATTTAAGGCACCGGACGGTTCGTATCGATGACATTTTCCAAACTCTGAATACCTAAGAGGAAGGTCTTTATAAGTAATTAACTGTGAATTAAATAATACAATATGACAAGGGCAGTTCATGGGTTTAAGAGCAAATGTTTTATTATCTGTCTCAGAGGTAAACATATTTTCTTTAAAGTTATCCCAATGACCTGATTTTATCCAAAGTTCGTTTGAGACAAGCTCAGGTGTTTTTACCTCATAATAATTCAATTTTTTTTGTTCTGATCTTATATACTTTTCGATGTTTTGATAAAGTGTAAGTCCTTTATCTTTCCAAAAAACATTGCCTGCAGATAGATCTGTTAGTAAGAAAAGACCCATGTCAGTACCAAGTCTTCTATGATTTCTTTCTTTGGCCTCTTCTAAATTCTTTAAATATTTATTTAATTCTTTCTCACTGTACCAGGCAGTCGCATAAACCCTTTGAAGCATTTTATTGGTGCTAATGCCTCTCCAATATGCACCAGATACATTGGTAATTTTTACGTGAGCTTCATATTCTTTAGTACTTTTATGATGGGGACCTTTACACAAATCAGTAAAGTTTTTTTGCTCATAGAGTGTTATCTCCTCAGCATTATCAAGATTATTAATGAGCTCTAACTTATATCTATTATCTTTAAATAAATTTAAAGCTTCATCTTTTGACACAACTTTTTTATTAAACTCTCTTCCCTCATTTAGAATTTCTTTAATTTTTTCTTCAATTTTATTGATGTCATCATCTGATAGGGCACTATCCATATCAAAATCATAGTAAAAACCATTTTTAATGAATGGGCCTATGGTAGGTTTGGCAGTAGGAAAGATGCTTATTACAGCCTCGGCTAATAAATGAGCCATGTCATGCCTCATAATATTAAGGGCATCATCAGTTTTTGCCCTAACTGGTTTAGAGTTTTCTATTTCGAAATCAAAATATTCATTATTTTGATCTTTATAGGCAATTATTTCACTCATTCTTCTATCTTTTTAAAAAAACAACTTCTAGAGCCAGTGTGGCAAGCTGCCGAACCTTGAAGTTCTACCTCAAAAATTAAAGTATCGTTATCACAATCTGTGTAAATATTAAATAACTTTAATAAATTTCCAGAAGTCTCACCTTTTTTCCAAAGCTTATTTTTACTTCGACTCCAAAAATAACCAAATTTATTTTTAATTGTCATTTCGAGTGACTCTTTATTTGAGTAGGCAACCATAAGGATTTCTTTTGTTTCTCTTTCTTGAACCACAGTAGGGATGAGACCGTTACTGTCATATTTAAGGTTATTTATTTTGATATTTTCCAATTGTTTGAATTTTTAATGATTTTTACTTTTATTGCAGTATTTTTCAATGAAGAAAAGAATTTAGTCCAATGAATTATCACCTTGCCCCAATGATGGGCTATACAGATTGCTATTTTAGATTATTAGCTGAAAAATTGTATAAAAGTCATATCACCACTTTTTCAGAAATGATTGTAGATAAAGCTATAATTCATAATGAAACCAAAACGATCGATAAACATTTTTTGGCGAATAATGTTAGCGCCATTCAAATAGCAGGTTCAGAGCCTATGGAAATAAAATTAGCAATTCAAAAGCTAAATAAAATTGATTTTATAAATCATGTTAACTTAAATCTAGGCTGCCCAAGTTCTAGGGTGCAAGAGAACAAACTAGGACTTGCTTTAACTCAATATCCTAATTTAGTAAGAGAGTGTTTACATGCCCTCAAAACATATAATAAAAAAGTTTCTGTTAAATGTAGGTTAGGACTTGGAATAGAAGAAGATCAAAATTATATATTTGAATATTTAAGTATGTTTGAAGAGTTCGAAATCAAAACAGTTTATATTCATTGTCGCAATGGTGTTTTAAATCTTGATACAAAAAAAAATAGGACAATTCCTAAAATTAACTATGAACTTTTTTTTAAATGCAAAGAAGAGTTTTCTAATATCAAGTTAATCCCCAATGGGGAAATAAATGACTTGGAAACTATTAACCATTTATCAGATAATAATAT
>CABYWI010000040.1 GCA_902522585.1 uncultured Alphaproteobacteria bacterium | reverse complement strand
ATTGATTATTCTGTTCATAATTTTTTCCAATAATCACTGTCCATGGTATTCCGACTAACTCAGAGTCTTTGATCTTTTTGCCAAGACTTAAATCTCTATCATCTAAAGAAACATTTTTATACTTATTAGAAAGTTTTAGGTACAAGTCTTGATCTATAGTTAACTTTTCATCCTTTAAAGCAGAAATAATATTTATTTTAAATGGAGAGATTTGGAAAGGCCACTTAATACCTTTTTCATCATGATAAGCCTCAATTATAGCTGCAGTCAATCTTGAAACACCTATTCCATAAGATCCCATATGTAAGTTAATTCTTTTACCCTCATTATTAAGCACATAACATTCTAAAGGCTCTGAGTATTTAGTACCAAAATTAAAAATATGACCTACTTCAATTCCTCTTCCGATTACTACATCTGATTTATTTTTATCTATCATTTCATCAGATGCAGAGTACATGGAGGTAATTTCCTCATAACTTTTATCAATCAAATCATCAGATACTAATTTAGAGTCATAAGCTAATTCGCTTTCACCTGTTTTAGCTAAAATTTGAAATTCATGAGATAAGTCTCCTCCAATAGCTCCTGTCGCAGCTTTTACTGGAATGGGCTGCAGACCCAGATCTAAGAATGTTTGCAAATAGCATTTAAAAAATTTTTTATATGTATCTACAGCACTCTCATGATCAAGATCAAAACTATAAGCATCTTTCATTAAAAATTCTCTTCCTCTCATAACACCAAATCTAGGTCTTATTTCATCACGAAATTTCCATTGAATGTGATATAGGTATTTTGGAAGGCTCTTGTAGGAATTTACGTAATCTTTAAATAAATCCGTAATAACTTCTTCATTAGTTGGGCCATAAAGAAGTTCGTTGTCGTGACGATCAAGAATTCTAAGCATTTCTTTGCCGTAATCTGGATATCGACCACTTTTTTTCCATAATTCTGATGATTGAATAGTAGACATCAGCATTTCATTACATCCGATACTATCTTGATTTTGACGAACTATTTCTTCAATATTTTTCAGAACTCTAAATCCTAAAGGGAGCCATGTATATATACCAGACGTATGTTGACTAATCATAGAACCTCTCAACATTAACTGATGAGAAATGATTTGAGCCTCTTTTGGCGACTCTTTTAAGGTATTAAAAAATAGGTTTGAAAGTTTCATTTAAAATATTCAAATATATTATTTTCATATTTCATTAAAAAAAAGGAAATTATTATTGAAATTCCTAGAGATATTAGAAATTTAATTCCCAAATAAGATTTTTTTGGCATCCCCTCTTCAAACTGAGACCTTTTAATTGGGAGTATGGTCATAAAAATTACCCACCAAACAATAAATAAGAAAAATAAAAACTTCATACAATAGACAAATGAATGAGAAGCTCTGGTTTAAGAGAAAAATTTTTGGAAAAAGTTTTTTTTGCTATGTCTTCTAATTGATCATGAAGCGAATGTTCATTAATTTCGTCTTTCATAAAAAGTATTTTGTTGAGTAAAGACTCTTTAATTTGTTCTTGTATAAATTCTTTATCAAATTCAAAAGGAAAACCTTTGGTATGCAACTCAGATTTCAAAATATCTAATTTTTTGTTAAGAATAATATTCACACTGACAATTCCATTATTTAATATTTTACCCCTCTCAGAAAGGAAGTTCATATCTTCAATGATAGAATTCTGAATGACAGGTAGTTTTTTTATTACAAATTGATCAATAAGTTTGTGATTTTTATTTTTTAAATCTAATTCACAAAGGTCTCCACTAAGAAGTAATAATGATTTTTCAATATTTAAATCATGGGCTATCTCTAAATGTTTTTTTAAATGTAAATATTCACCATGCATGGGAATGAGCGATTTGGGATTAACATATTTATAAAACTCTTTAATTTCTTGAATTCCTGGATGACCAGAGACATGAACAAAGTCATCTTCATCTGAAATAATGTTTAAACCTAAATAGGAAAAGGAATTTTTAAGATACGAGATAGCTTTTTCATTTCCTGGAATTTCTTTCGATGAGAAAATAATATTATCTTTTGGACTCAGTTTAATATGATTATGAGTATTATTTGCAATTTTAGACAAAGCAGAGTTTTTCTCACCCTGGCTCCCTGTACAGATTAAAACTACATTGTCTCTATTATAATCAGCAAAAAGTTTTTCATTCAATATTTCAAAATTATCAATCAACTTCTCTTCAATGGCTGTTGTTATAGCTCTCTTTATACTTCGACCAACAACAAATATCTTTTTTTTGTGTTTTAAGGCATTTAAAATAACAGTTTTCAATCTCGCAATATTTGATGAGAAGCAAGTGACTATTATTCTCCCATTTAAATCATCAAATAATCGATCAAAAGAAGGGTCTAATTCCGACTCTGATCTAGAAATCTCTTTAACACCCGCATTAGTTGAGTCACCAATTAATAGGTCAATATTCTCATCTTTTAGGATTTTAAAATTATCATAATCAAAAGGATCACCTGTTACGGGATTTTTATCAATTTTCCAATCTCCTGTATGATAAATATTTCCATCATTAGTTTTAAAAAATATACCTGTTGGGTCGGGAATTGAGTGAGTTGTAGGAATTAATTGAAAAGAGAAATTTTTAAAAGAAATTTCTTGATAGCTTTTGATGATATAGAATTTTTTTTCAAAATCAGGAATTCTTTTAAATTTATGTTTAATATAAGCATAAGTAAATTGATTACAATAAATTGGAAAATCGATCTTATCAAAATAGTACTCAAGACCACCGACATGATCTTCATGTGCATGGGTCAATATCATAGCTTTAGGTTTAATAGAAGGATTTAAGAAGATATAAGGATCAGGAATAGTGATATCAACACCGGGTAAGCTATCATCAGCAAAAGAAATTCCAGCATCGACAATTATTTGCTCTCCTTTAAATGAGTATAAATAATTATTTCCCCCTATCTCTCCTATACCGCCAATAGGCAAGAAAAAAGATTGGTTTTTAGAATTAAATATATCTAAGTTACTCATTTTTTAATTATTTGGTGATAAAGAGAAATGCCTAAAAGAGTTAAGTCTTCTTTATACAAATATTGTTTTTGATTATTAAGCACATTGCTAGCATATCCACCTGTAAAAATCACTTTAAAATTTGTATTAAATTTTCTTTTGATTATTTTGATATATCCTTCAATCATGGTCTTATAGCCAGTATTAAAACCAGACAAAAGTGCGTCTTTTGTATTTTTACCGAAAACTTTGTTTGAATTTTCTAATTTTATTTTTTTAATTCCTGAAGCTAGATCTACTAAATTGGCATAAGAAGTAGTCAAACCTGGAAGAATAACACCAGCAAAATATTTATTTTTTTTTACGATATCTAGCGTTGTTGCAGTTCCTAAATCAATAATGATAAAATCTTCTTTATTGGGAAAAAGATGATTAACTGAAAGAACATTAATAATCCTGTCCAAACCGAGTTGTTGTAAATTTACCGAAGAATGAACAAATGATCTTAAAAGTCTTTTTTGAATAAAATAAAAATTTTTTTTATTTGAAAAAGTTTTATTTATATATTTGTCAACTTCCGGAACAACCGAACATATTGATATGTTTTTATACTTTTTTAAATCTTTTGAAAAAAATGCTTTAATTTCAGTCAATTTCTCTTT
>CABYWI010000039.1 GCA_902522585.1 uncultured Alphaproteobacteria bacterium | reverse complement strand
TAATAAATAATCTATGAATAAATTCGTAATCAATCTTGACCTTCATGGGGGTGATTTTGCACCAAAATCAGTTTTAGAGGGAGCATCTATAGCTCTTTCAAAAAATCCTACAATACATTTTAAGTTGCATTCTACAAAAGAATTACAAAAACAATATTTAAAAAAATTCTCTAATATTTTTCAGAATTCTGATTGGATAGTATCCGATAATATAATTTCTCCAGATATGAAGCCTAGTGAAGCTTTAAAAAAAGATAATCGAAAAAGTTCTATGTCCAATGCTATCTTAGACCTTAAAAATAATGATAATGAAATTACAATCTCTGCTGGAAATACTGGCGCAATGTTAGCGTATGCTACAGTTTATCTTAGAACTATAGAAAATATATCTAGACCAGCGATTGCCTCATTGTTTCCATCAAAAAATCATCCAGTTTGTTTTTTAGATTTAGGAGCAAATTCAGAATGTACAGCAGAAAATTTATTAGATTTTGCAATTATGGGTAGCACATACTATCAAGTTCTCTACCCCGATACTGAATGTAAAGTAGCTTTGTTAAACATTGGTTCAGAAGAAATGAAAGGGAATAACTTAATCCAACTTACTCATGATTTATTAAAAAATGAGAGGAGGATTAATTATCAAGGATTTGTCGAAGCAAATGAAATTACAGATACAACTAATCATGTAATTGTCACTGATGGATTTTCTGGAAACATAGCTCTTAAAACAGCTGAAGGTGTATCAAAGTTTATTACTGACTCATTAAAAAAGAGCCTCACATCTTCTTTGTACTCAAAGGCCCTATCTTTTCTTTTAAAAAATAGATTTCAAGATTTCAAAAATTCTATAGATCCTAGAAATTTTAATGGAGGTATTTTTATTGGAGTTAATGGTATTGTAATTAAAAGTCATGGAAATGCAGATGGTCATGCTTTTGCAAATGCTATTGAGTTTGGCTTAAAATGCCTAAAATCAAATTTATTAAAAAAAATAAAATTAAATGTCTCAAGATAAAATTACGAGAGAAAATCTAGCAACTCAACTTTCTGAAGAATTTGGTATTGCCTATACCATTGCTTACCAAAAAATTGATTTAATTTTAAATCTTTGGGCTAGTTCTCTTATAAGTTCTGACTTGAATATCAGTTCCCTAGGCTCATTTAAGATTAATCAAAAAAATAGTCGTCTCGGTAGAAATCCAAAAACTAAGGAGGAACATATTATAAAATCTCGTAGAGTTATAAGTTTTAAGAAATCAAAAAACTTAGAATTATGAATAAAAACTACTACAACATTGATGAAATATCTCAAATTTTAGATGAGCAAAAACACACAATACGTTTTTGGGAAACTAGAATTACAAAACTAAAAGTATTAAGAACAAACTCAGGTCACCGTCTTTATAACTATGAAAATCTATTGTTATTGAAGAAGATTAAAGAATTAGTAGATATTAAAAAACTAACCCTAGATGGAGTTAATGATTATTTCTCTAATTCTAAGGTTAAAAAAAATACGTTAAGTGATAATGTTATATCAGAATTGAGAGATCTTTTAGGTCTTTTAAAAAAATCCAATTAAACGGGGGTTAGCTCAGTCTGGTAGAGTGCACGTCTGGGGGGCGTGAGGTCGCTGGTTCAAGTCCAGTACCCCCGACCAAAAGCCATAAATTGTTTATTTTCAATAATTTACCTCGATAATTTTAGTTTTCATGTTTATATATATTTTTCACTATATTTCTTGATTTTTTAATCATTTTACTTATATTCCCCATATCGTGAAAACAACTACACTAAAAAAATCTGAATTTAAAAAAGAATGGCATATTTTAGATGCTACTGATATTTCAGTTGGAAGACTGGCATCCCGCGTAAGCTTGATTTTAAAAGGTAAAAACAAACCTCAATTTTCCCCTAATCTTCCCGTAGGTGATGGCGTTATTATTGTGAATACAGACAAAGTTAAATTTTCAGGTAATAAGAATACCGATAAGAAATATTACAAACATACCGGCCATCCTGGAGGTATCAAAGAAATTACCCCCGATAAGTTAAAAGAAAAAAACAAATCTGAAGATATCATAAAAAAAGCAATTAAAGGTATGTTGCCTAACTCACCTCTATTTAGAGATTTAATGAAAAATAATTTAAAACTATATAAGGACTCAAATCATCCACATGAATCACAAAACCCAAAAACTATTGATTTCAAATCACAAAATAGAAAGAATTTAATTAATGTCTAATCAGATATATAGCACAGGAAGAAGAAAAGAATCCATCGCCAAAGTTTGGGTGTCAAATGGAACAGGCAATATCACTATCAATAAAAAAAATATTGAAGATTATTTCAAAGATAAAGCTTTAAGAATGATTATCAATCAACCACTAGAAGTGGCCAAAAAATCTGACTCTGTTGATTTAAAAATTACAGTTTTGGGCGGTGGTTTATCCGGTCAAGCAGGTGCTATTAAACACGGTCTAAGTAGGGCTCTTACACTTATTGACCCTAATACTAAAGACTCTTTGAAGAAGAATGGCTTTTTAACCAGAGATTCAAGAACTGTTGAACGAAAAAAATATGGTAGACAAAAAGCTAGACGTAGTTTCCAGTTTTCTAAAAGATAATATCTTATCTACTTTTCTGCTGATTTTTTTCTCTCTGCTCATATTATCGTGTGAACGGTCTTTTCAAAACTTTGATCAAAATCTCCTTGAGAAAAAAAAAGAATTAGAGGAATTCAATGAAAAGAGTAATATTAGAAAAGAAGAAATTCTAGAGTCACAAAATGAATAAAATTAAAATTGCAATATTTGGATTAGGTGTAGTTGGCTCTCATGTAGTAAAGCTACTTGAAAAGAATAAATTTAACTTAAATGGATCCAAATATGAGATAGTCACACTTGGAGCTAAAAATAAATCAAAAAAGAGAAACTTTAATATAAAAAAATATCAATGGATTAGTAACTTTTCTTATTTAGAAAAATATAACAAGCCTGATGTTATTATTGAAACTATTGGTGGCACAAGCACTTACATTAATAAACTTTACAGTTACTGCATTAAAAACGGTATTTCTCTAATTACAGCTAATAAAGCCCAACTTGCTGAAAATGGAGAAAAATATTTTGCTCAGTTTGATAAACAAAAATTATATCTTGGTTTTGAAGCAGCAGTTCTTGGGGCAGTGCCGGTAGTAAGATCTATAGAACAAAGTATTCTTCCTGCAAAAGTTAAATCAATTTATGGAATTTTTAATGGAACAACTAACTATATCATTTCTCAGATGTATGGTAACAAGATTAGTTTTCAAGAATCTCTTAATCAAGCAATCAAAAGTGGATTTGCTGAGCAAGACTCAAGTGCAGATCTTTCTGGCAAAGATGCTACCCACAAACTAGTTCTATTATCGAATTTATCTTTTGGAAATAAATTTTCTTTTTCTGACATTAATTATGATGGTATTGAAAACATTAAATTAATTGATTTGGAGCAAGGTTTAAAATTAGGTTATAAATTAAAATTAGTATCATTAACTGAACGCCATAGTAATTCAAAATTTTATTCTTCAGTAGCTCCTTGCTTTGTCCCTGAAAATAGTTTGATAGCCAAAACAGATTTTGAAGAAAATGTTATCACTTTAGAAGGAGATGATTTTATCAAAACTAGTCTTGTAGGAAAAGGGGCAGGTGGTTATCCTACTGCAACTTCTATAATCTCAGATTTAAAAAGGTATGCTGCTCAAAATAAATATCA
>CABYWI010000038.1 GCA_902522585.1 uncultured Alphaproteobacteria bacterium | reverse complement strand
ATTCTAGGCACTCTTTTGGACCGTTAGACCATAAATATCGATACATACTATTAGGTATCGGATCACCAAATTGATCAGAACCAGTTCTCCAAGTATAATTCCATAAACCACCCCAATCGGCTTGTTTTTCAAACGCAACCACCTCTGGAATGGAGTCACCATTTTTTTCAGCCTGATGAAGTGATCTTAAAAATGATAAACCACAAGGGCCTGTTCCGATTAAAGCTATTTTTGTCATTATATTCCTCCGAATTCCTAATAATAAATACAAATTATTTGATTTCAAATCGATTTTTACTCAATCTGAGGGGTGCAACAAAATATCATTCAAGTTAAATGCTGTTTCATATTATGAAACAGTATTGTTACAGTGATAATTTTGAGATATATATTTTCGAAGAGGTAAATTGATTCATGCAAAAATATTCCATCTTCAGTCTTGTTAAAAATGCTTTTTCTAATCACGAAAATTGGGAGGTAGCCTGGAAAGATCCAGAACCTAAAAAAGAATACGATGTAGTTATTGTTGGTGGCGGCGGTCACGGATTGGCAACTGCATATTATTTAGCAAAAGAACATGGAATAACTAATGTAGCAATTTTAGAAAAAGGTTGGATCGGCGGAGGTAACGTTGGAAGAAACACTACTATCTTAAGATCAAATTATATGTTTGATGCTAATTCTCATTTTTATGAGTTTGGTATGAAGCAATGGGAAACTCTTAGTCAAGAACTTAATTATAATGTTATGTACTCCGCTAGAGGTATCATTAACTTGGCCCATTCTGATGCTCAAATGAATGCATATGCCCGTAGAGGAAATGCTATGCGTTTAAATGGTATCGACGCAGTCTTACTTGGAAGAGAAGATTTAAAAAAGATGATCCCTTTTGCAGACTTTTCTGATAGTTGTCGTTTCCCAATTCATGGTGGTTTAATGCAACCACGTGGAGGAACTGCTAGACATGATGCAGTTGCTTGGGGCTATGCTCGTCAAGCAGATGCGATGGGTGTAGATATTATTCAAAATTGTGAAGTGACTGGTTTTGATGTTCAAAACGGTAAAGTACAAGGTGTACAAACATCTCGTGGAAATATTAAAGCAAAAAAAGTTGGTTTATGTGTAGCTGGAAGTACAACCCTATTGGCAGATATGCTTAACATGAGACTACCTATTGAGGCTCATGTCCTTCAGGCATGTGTTTCAGAACCTGTAAAACCTATTCTCGATCACGTTGTAACATTTGGTGCAGGTCACTTTTATTGTAGTCAATCTGACAAAGGTGAAATGGTCATGGGCGGTGATTTGGATGGATACAACAGTTATGCTCAAAGAGGTAACATGCCAATGATCCAACACGTCCTTACAGGTGGTCTTGCGGTATTTCCTAATTTTAGTCGTTTGAAAATGTTAAGAACTTGGGGCGGAATTATGGACATGTCTATGGACGGATCACCGATTATTGATAAGACTCATATTGATGGAGTTTATTTAAACTGTGGTTGGTGTTATGGCGGATTTAAGGCTACTCCTTGTTCTGGTTGGGTTTTTGCTCATACCATTGCAAAAAATGAAGTTCACCAGCTTAATGCTGACTTTAATTTAGAACGCTTTCATACAGGTAATATAATTGATGAAAAAGGCGTTGGTCCTAAGCCGTGGATTGGTTAAACCATGCTAGAAATTAAATGCCCCTTCTGTGGGAAAAGAGCACAAAATGAATTTTCTTATGGTGGTGATGGTAACATTAAAAGACCTGCATTAGGAGAGGAAGTCTCTACTAAAGATTGGGATGACTTTGTCTATTTTAGAGATAATCCTAGAGGCAAACATATAGAACTTTGGCAACATGTTTCTGGATGTCGTCAATGGTTCAAAGCTCTAAGAGATACAGCAACACATGAAATTTTTGCGACTTGTAAAATGAATGAGGATTTTAATGAGTAATCAATTCAGAACTTCAAAGTCCAATGGACTTTTAAATAAAGAAAAAATAATTAACTTTACTTTCAATGGAGATACCTACCAGGGGTATGAAGGAGATACTTTAGCATCTGCTTTAATTGCTAATGGTGTGCATTTAGTTGGCAGAAGTTTTAAATATCATCGACCCCGAGGTTTTTTAGGCGCAGGTGTAGAAGAACCTAACGCTATGGTTCAGTTACATGAAGGTAATCGTTCTGAGCCCAACATCATGGCTACAGAAGTTGAATTAGTTGAAGGACTAAAAGCAAATAGTCAAAACTGTTGGCCTTCTGTAAAATTTGATATTGGTGAAATTAATAATATTTTAAATCGTTTTTTTCCTGCTGGTTTTTATTACAAAACTTTTATGTGGCCAAAAAGTTTTTGGCTAAAAGTTTATGAGCCTATAATTCGTAAGGCTGCTGGAATGGGTGTAGCACCTTTATCTCCCGACCCAGATCGCTACGAACATAATTATGAACATTGTGATGTTCTTGTTGTTGGCTCTGGTCCCTCAGGTTTGTCCAGTGCCCTTGCTGCCGCTAAGAATGGTGCACGAGTAATCTTAGCAGAAGACAAAGCTCATTTTGGAGGATCACTTTTAAATGATGAAGTTACTATTGGAAATATGTCAGGTAGGGAGTGGGCCAGTGATACTATCTCTCAACTTAAAAAAATGCCAAATGTGATAGTCAAAAATCGCTCTCAGGTATTTGGTTATTATGATCACAACATGACTGTAATGTTTGAAAGAGTTAGTGATCACGTTGAAAATCCCTCAAAATATACACCTCGACAAAGATTACACTATATAAGAGCAGGAGAGGTTATTGTTTCCACAGGTTCCATAGAAAGACCAATATCTTTTGGAAATAACGACAGACCAGGTATTTTTCTTTCATCAGCTGCAAGAGAATATATGAAAGTTTACGAAACTCTTGTTGGTAAAAAACCTATTATTTTTACAAACAATGACTCAGCTTATGCTACAGCATTAGAATTTATTAAAAACGATATTAATCCAATTATTGTAGACACAAGAGATGGTTCTGATGGCCAACTTGTTAAAGAAGTTCAAGACCTAGGTATTAAAATAAGATTCAAATCTGGCATTGCTAATACTAAAGGTCATTTAAAAATAAAATCAGCTACTATAGGAACATTGGATAGTGAAAAAGAGAAATTCATTGCTCTAGAAGAAGTTGATTGTGATTGTATTTGTATGTCAGGAGGTTGGACGCCAACTGTTCACCTTTCATCTCAGGCAGGTAATAAATTAAAGTTTAATGAAGATATTGATGCCTTTGTTCCTGATAAAAAAAGGCAAAAAGAAACTGCTGTTGGTTCGGCAAACGGTGCCTTTACACTAAACCAATCTTTAGCAGAGGGCTTCCAAGTAGGATTTGAACTATCAAATAAATTTACCTCAAATGATCAGAAGACGGAAACACCAATTTCTAATGAACCTGAACAAAAACCACATGAAAAATTATGGTGTATGCCCTTACCAGATGGACAGAAGCCTAAAAGGTTTATTGATTTTCAAAATGATGTTGCAGTTTCAGATGTCGAACTCGCTCTTAGAGAGGGTTTTAGATCTATTGAGCATGTAAAGCGATATACTACTTTGGGTATGGCTGGAGACCAAGGCAAAACCAGTAACTTAAATGGCCTTCAATACGTATCGAATATTGAAAAGAAAATTGTTCCAGAAGTAGGTCATACAACATTTAGACCTCCTTATACTCCAGTTACGATTGGTACTATTGTAGGTCGAGAAGTGGGAAATCATTATTTGCCAACTCGTAAGTCACCCGTTCATTCTTGGCATGAAGAAAATAATGCAGTCTTTGTTGCTGCAGGACTTTGGGTCAGACCACGT
>CABYWI010000037.1 GCA_902522585.1 uncultured Alphaproteobacteria bacterium | reverse complement strand
ATCTTCACTGGTGGAAACTCTTTAAAAAGCTATCGCCTCTAAAATTTGATGAAATAATCGACTTTAGATCTTCACTAATTTCATATTTCTTAAAAACAAAAAAAAGAAATATCTTTAAAATGAATAAGAAGAAAAATATCTATTCACAGATTCATAAAATTTTTGATACTGATAAAAAAAAAGATTTTAAAATTATTACAGATCGTGTCAGAAATATTTTTCCAAGTTCTAACTATGCCTGTGTGGCTCCATTTGCAAACTGGCTGCCAAAAGAATGGCCAACTGAGTCCTATTTAAAAATATGTGAAAGTTTGTTTAATCATGGTATCGCTAAAATTTATATATTAGGTAGTGAAACTGAAAGCACCCGATTTAATATTTTTCAATCAAATTTTGGAAACAAAGTGATTAATCGATGTGGCAAACAACACATATTAAATGATTATGGATTATTGCAAAAATCACGAATTTTTATAGGAAACGACTCAGCAATGATGCACATGGCAGCTTTAAGTAAAACTCCTACAATTGGTCTTTTTGGACCAACAAATGATAAAATTTATTTTCCTGAGATATTTGATCATTGTCATTTAGTGAGATCATCTGAAAGTTATGAAAGTTTAATTTCTCAAACTCAAAACTTTACTTTAAATAATTGTTTAATGAATGATGTCTCTTATAATCAAGTTGAGAATAAGATTTTTAAAATTATAAATGATCAAAATTTTTAAACCTTGTGATTTCCACGTTCATTTAAGAGAAGGTGATCTTGCAAAGCAAGTTTTGGCTGAAAATGAAAAACATTTTCAAAAAATTCTTATTATGCCTAATTTGCAAGCTCCTATTACTAACATTAATTTATTAAATAAATATCGAAACTATCTTCTTAAAAATAATAAAAATTTAGAAATTCTTTTTACTATTTACTTAAACCAAAATTGTTCAATTAAAGAATTATCAGAAATGAAGAAAAAGAAATTGTTTTTTTCAGTTAAATTATATCCTCAAAATGCTACCACGAATTCTAGCTCTGGAGTAAGAGATATCAAAAAAATGACTAAATTTTTCGAATTCTTAGAAAAAAATGATATACCTCTTTGTATTCATGGAGAGCATGTTCAATTCAATGATGATCCATTTGAAAGAGAGAAAAAGTTTCTTGATATTGAGCTTAATTGGATTAGAAAAAATTTTCCTAATCTTAAAATTACACTAGAGCATATAACCACCAAGGACTCTGTGGATTTTGTAAAACAAAATATCTTAATAGGAGCCACAGTAACAACTCATCATTTATTAGAAAATACTTATACTTTTTTTGGCAATCATCTTAAACCCGAATTATTTTGCAAACCAATAATCAAAAGTGCCAAACATCAACAAGCTCTACAAAAAGTTGTTTTATCTGGACATAAAAAATTCTTCTTTGGTTCTGACTCTGCTCCTCATTTGAAATCTAAAAAATTTACTGAATTCTGTTGTGCTGGTGTTTATTCGACAAAATATTCTATATCAAATATTATTGAGTTTTTTTATAGAAATAAAAAACAATCAAACCTAGATAAATTTTTAACTCTAAATGGCAACAATCATTATAATCTTGATTATCACCGTGAAAAAATAACCTTTAAAAGGACTCCTAATTATAAATTTAAAAGATTTTCAAAATTTAAAAATGATTATTTAATCAACTATAATTTTTATAAAAACTATTGGTCTTCAATCTAAGCTAAAATTTTTGTGACGTGTCCCATTTTCCGACCTTTTTTTGCCTCTTTTTTAAAATAATCATGAAAATATGAATCTTTTTCAATTTTTGATTGATCTCTATATTTAAAGATATCCTCTCCTAATAAATTTAACATTTGTGCTTTGCTTTTTAGCTCAGGATCTATTGGACTTAAATTACATACTGCTCTTAGGTGCGATTTGAACTGACTTATATTGTAAGATTCGATAGTCAAGTGTCCAGAATTATGAACACGAGGAGCTATCTCATTTACAAATAAATTATCATATTTATCTATAAAAAATTCTATGCATATAACACCTACATAGTTAAGAGCTTTAATTATTTCTTGAGACCATTTTATTGCTTTAGTTTGTAAATCATAAGAAATAGAAGCGGGTGAAGTTGATGTATATAAAATTTGATCCTTATGAATATTTTGAATTGGTTTATAAGAGAATAAAGAATTATCTTGATATCGTACTGTAATGACAGATACTTCTGTTTTTAGTTCTATTCTTTTTTCTAAAATATAATCATTTTTTTCTATATAAAGGTCTTCAGTAATAGAATTAATCACAGTTTGACCTTTTCCGTCGTAACCAAGTCTTCTAGTTTTTAAAATTGCTGGAAAAAACTTCTCCTCTACTAATAAGAGTTGATTTGATTCTTCAATTGGCAAATAAGGTACAGTTGGAATATTTAATTCATTAATAAATTTTTTTTCTGAAAGTCTATCTTGAATAATATTATTTATTTGAGGATCAGGATAAACAGGTTTCTTTTTAAAAATATGATTTAAAGTTTTGTATGGAATATTTTCAAATTCATATGTAATAACATCACAAGCCTGAATAAATTTTTCAAGTTTTTCAAAATCATCATATTGGGCAATTATATGCTCATCGGAAAATTTAGTTGCTGGGGAGTCTTCCGTATCTGTAAATATAAAAGTTGAAATTTTCAGATCTTTAGCCTCTTGGCACATCATCATGCCAAGCTGACCTCCTCCTAGAATTCCAAGCTTCATCGATTCGGAGTTTTTTTAACCTTTTTGGTTTGAGAAACCCTCCATTTAATCAACCTTTTTTCTAGACCTATATCTTCATTGCCCAATATTGATGCAGCATACAGAGCTGCATTTTTTGCCCCAGCTTCGCCAATTGCAACTGTTCCAACCGGTATCCCAAAGGGCATTTGGACAATAGAAAGAAGACTATCAAGTCCTTTGAGGGTTTTTGACTCAATAGGAACCCCAATTACTGGTATGTGTGTTATTGCGGCTAACATACCAGGTAGATGAGCTGAACCCCCAGCGCCTGCTATAATTACCTTAACACCATCTTGATGAGCTGACTCTGCAAATTCATATAACCTTTTTGGTGTCCTATGTGCTGAAATTATTTTTTTTAGATGTTTAATTTTTAATTGGGTTAAAATAGAGCTTGTGAATTTAAGAGTTTTCCAGTCACTTTGACTACCCATAGCTATAATAACTTTATGAGGATTATTTTTCATTTTTATTTGAAATTCTTTTAGTTATGTTGAAGTATAATCTATATGGCAATATCCTACCAAATTTCATCAAAATATTAAAAGGAAAAGGAAAGGATATCTCAAATCCTTTTTGATAAATTTTTGAAAATATTATTTTTGCTGCTTTTTCAGCAGATATAAGAAAGGGCATTTTGAACTGATTGATACTAGTTGCTGGTGTTTCTACAAAACCAGGATTAATAAGCTTGATATTAACCTTCGGCAAGTCGATTTTGAGTGCTTCAGTTAAATTTATTAATGCTGATTTAGATGGCCCATAAAGAATAGATCTCGGTAGACCTCTATAGCCAGCTACAGAGGAGATTATAGCTATAGTATGAGAGTGAGTTAGCTCAAAAAAAGATTTAATTTTTTCGATGATAAGATAAATGCTTAAAACATTAACATTAAAAGTCTCTTGAGCATTGATGAATTTAAAATTTTGGAAGTCCTCAGGGATATATATGCCGGCATTTAATATAAACGAATTGATATTTCTAAATTTTGAAAAAATTTCTTCTAAAGTTTTATTTGTATTCTGAAAATTATTTAAATCTATTGGATAAAAATAAAAGCTATTAGGAAAATCGATAAAAAATTTTTCAATTTTAGTATTATCTCTTCCTATGCCGATGACTATCCAATTATTTTTTAAATATATTTCTGATAAAGCGTAACCAATACCACTGGTAGCGCCTGTAATTAAAACAATTTTACGAAGTGTATTGTTGGATAAAATTTCTTGCATTTTTAATGTGACTATCTAATTTGCTTTTTTCCATTTTTATAACAGAATGATACATCATTGAAAGTCTATGATTTGATTTAAAATAATCTTTGTGCTTATAAATGAAATTCCAATATAGACCATCAACTATAGTAGACCATTCACCTTTTTTATAGTTACTCATCTTTAAAAGGTAATTAGAACCACAAAGGTATGGTTTTGTTGCAAAGATTCCACCATCACTAAATAAACC
>CABYWI010000036.1 GCA_902522585.1 uncultured Alphaproteobacteria bacterium | reverse complement strand
CTTTAAATTTTCTTTTTAAATAAATAGAAGCTTTAACACTCTTTTTTCCACAACTAATTAATAATACTTTTGTTTTTATATTTATTTTGTCAATATTTTGATAAGCATTTTCACTTGCGGGGATTAGCTGAATTGGAAAGCTTTTAAAAAAGGGCTTAATTTGAATATCAAAGTTTTGGTGTGAGCTACAAATTAAGTTTGCAAGACCTTCTATTTGACTCCTCATTCCAGCAGCTCCCTCGCTGATGGTGATTGCTTTTAGGTCAATCAAATGAATTATTTAAAACGTACTGATTTAATTTCATAAGAGGTTACACCTTTGGGTGTTGAAACCTCTATGTAGTCACCCTTTTTCTTACCAATTAACGCGCGCGCAATTGGACTAGTGACAGAAATTTTTTTTTGTTCTATGTCTGCCTCAACCTCGCCAACAAGTTGATACTTAGACTCTTTGTTATCATCTAAGTTGATAATAGATACTGTTGCTCCAAATTTTACTACGGTTCCAGATAGTTTTGAAACATCAATGATTTCTGCTTGAGCAATAGTGCTTTCTATTTCAGCAACTCTACCTTCAATAAAACTTTGTTTTTCTCTTGCTGCGTGATACTCAGCATTTTCAGATAAGTCACCGTTACTTCTAGCATCAGCAATTGCTTTAATAATAATCGGGCGCTCTACAGTTTTTAAGTGTTTTAGTTCATCCAAGAGCTTTTTCTGCCCCTCTTCTGTCATTGGTATTTTTTCCATATTTCTATCTCAATAAATAAGCTGTAGAAACTATTGAATTTTCAAGTAGTTTTCAAATGAATTTTTACCTAATAAATATGATGATTTTGAATGGCTTTAACAGAAATCTCACTATTTTTTAAAGAAATCAATGATTTATGGAGTATTTTAGCACTTCTTAAATTGGTAAAATAGGGCACGCTCAAATCAACAGCAGTTCTTCTAATGGTGAAACTGTCTTTAATTGCCTGCTTATTCTCAGTAGTATTTATTATCATATCAATTTTACCTTCTTTAATAAATTCAACAACGTGAGGAGAGCCCTCAGCCACTTTGTTTACCAAATTAGTTGAAATACCCTTTTTTAATAGAAATTCATGAGTACCTCGAGTTGTATATATATTATAGCCATTATTACTCAAAGAGTTAACAATTTCAAAAATCTCTTCTTTGTCCTCATCTTTGACTGAAACGAAGATATTTTTAAGATCATATAGCTTATGACCTGAACCTATCTGACTCTTCAAATATGCCATATTGAAATCCTCATCTATTCCCATCACTTCACCAGTGCTTTTCATTTCCGGTCCTAAAATAACATCTGTATTTGGAAACTTATTAAAAACAAAAACAGCTTCTTTAATGGCGAAGTAAGGTAATAACTCAGGTTTAAAATCAATGAAATCTTTAGATAAAGATTTTCCAGCAATTAATTCTGCAGCAATTTTAATAAATGGTATTCCAATGGCTTTTGCTAGAAAAGGAATTGTTCTACTTGCCCTAGGGTTGGCTTCAAGAATATAGATTTCATTATCTTTAATTGCATATTGTACGTTCATTAACCCCACCGTACCTAATTCATTGGCAAGGCTTTTACTAAAACTTTTAATGGAGTTAATTATTTCATTACTTAAAGAAAAAGGAGGAATACAACAAGCACTATCACCTGAATGAACACCAGCTTCTTCGATATGCTCCATAATTCCGGCGATCATAGAATTACCAGAGTTATCTCTTAAAACATCTACATCTACTTCTTTCGCATCTTTTAAGAATTCATCAATTAAAATTACATTATTTTCAAGCGCCCAATAATTTTGATCAATATAATTTTGAACATCCTCCGAACTATTCATTTTTTCCATCATCCTACCTCCAAGAACATAGGATGGACGAAGTAAAATAGGGAAATTTAATTTAGTTGTCTTCTTTAGGAGTTCCTTGGTGCCAATAGATATATCACTTTTAGGTTGTTTTAATCCTACTTTTTGAATTAATTGCTGAAATCTTTCTCTATCCTCAGAAATATCAATAGCATCAAAAGATGTCCCTAGGATTTCATATCCAAACTCTTTTAATTTATTGGCTATACGTAAAGGAGTTTGACCACCAAATTGTACAACTACCCCTTTAACGGAACCTTCAGAGTTTTCTCTATCTATGATATTTTTAACGAATTCAAAATCTAAAGGTTCAAAATATAATTTATCTGATGTGTCGTAGTCTGTTGATACGGTTTCAGGGTTGCAATTGACCATGATTGTTTCATAACCTAATTTTTGAAATGATTTAACAGCTTGAACACAGCAATAATCGAATTCTATCCCTTGACCAATTCTATTTGGCCCAGATCCAAGAATTATGATTTTTTCTTTGGTTGATGGTCTAGCTTCACAGCTAAATGGATTTATATCTTTACAAAAACTAGAGTAGAGGTAGGCCGTAGAGGAGTCAAATTCATTACCACAAGTATCAACTCTTTTAAAAACATTCTTAGCGCCATTTTTATTTAACAAATCATAAATGTCTTCAACTTCTTTTTTAATTAAGCTGGCAATATGTGTATTAGAAAAACCAATTTTCTTAGCTTGAGTGATCAAATTTAAATCTAATGTTCCTTGGGATTTAATAAGTAATTTTTCGTTATCAATTATTTCATTAATTTCTCTTAGAAAAAAATTATCAATTCCAGTTATTAAGTTAATATCTTCGGTAGTAAAATCTCTTCTTATGGCTTCAGCTACTAAAATTAATCGATCAGGTCTTTGTATTGATAATTGTTCTCGTAGCTCATCATCTTTTAGGTTCAATAACTCGTGAGAAATATCAAAACCCAAATTATCAC
Source organism: uncultured Alphaproteobacteria bacterium (assembly GCA_902522585.1). GTDB lineage: Bacteria > Pseudomonadota > Alphaproteobacteria > HIMB59 > HIMB59 > HIMB59. The sequence continues at coordinate 2,103 of CABYWI010000036.1, read as the reverse complement.
CTTCAGTAGAATATAAGCCTTTTAAAATAGACTCTTTAAAGCTCTTACCAATCGCCATAATCTCCCCAACAGACTTCATGGCAGTATTCAGAACTTTTGGTGTTCCTTGAAATTTTTCAAAATTAAATTTCGGAATTTTTGTTACTACATAGTCTATGACAGGTTCAAAACTTGCTGGAGTAACTTTAGTGATATCATTCTGTAATTCATCTAGGGTATACCCCACAGCCAAGAGAGCTGCTATTTTGGCAATTGGAAATCCAGTTGCTTTTGATGCTAGTGCTGAGGACCTACTTACTCTTGGGTTCATTTCGATGATTAGTATTCTTCCATTAGAAGGATTGACGGCAAATTGAACGTTAGAACCTCCTGTTTCTACTCCTATTTTTCTTAAAATAGCGATACTTTGATTTCTCAGCTTCTGAAATTCTTTATCCGTAAGCGTTAAAGCAGGGGCAATTGTAATACTATCGCCAGTATGTACACCCATAGGATCTAAGTTTTCAATAGAGCATACAATTATTGAGTTATCTGATTTATCACGAATGACCTCGAATTCAAATTCTTTCCAACCAATTAATGACTCCTCAACTAAAGTCTTAGAAACGGGGCTAAGATCAATTGCATTTTTAACTTTAGGTAAAAATTCATCTTTGTTAAAAACAATACCACCACCGGTACCTCCAAGGGTATAAAAAGGTCTCAAAATAAGAGGATAGGTGACCTCTGAGGCTATTTTTTCTAAATTTGATTTATCATCAACGATTATGCTAAAAGGTGTTTCAAGTCCTATTTCAGTCATAGCTTCTGCAAATAGTTTTCTATCTTCAGCTACATCAATTGACTTAGGACTAGCACCAAGTATTTTAATAGGACTATTAGAGAAGTAATTTTCTTTATTTAACTCTCGTATAATATTAAGAGCAGTTTGACCTCCCATTGTAGGAAGAATTGCGTCTGGTTTTTCTTTTTCAATTATCTTTTTGACAATTTCTTTATCAATCGGCTCTATATAAGTTTTATCTGCAAATTCAGGATCGGTCATAATAGTAGCAGGGTTGGAGTTGATAAGAACAACCTGATAACCTTCGTTCTTTAGTGCTTTGCAAGCTTGACTTCCGGAGTAGTCAAATTCACAAGCCTGTCCTATTACAATTGGCCCCGATCCAATTACTAAGATTTTGGAAATATCTTTTCTAGCTGGCATTCGATTTCATTAATTCAATAAATTTATCAAAAAGATAGCGACTATCATGGGGACCTGGACTAGACTCAGGATGATATTGAACTGAGAATAGAGGTTGCGATTTAGATCTCATCCCGTCAACCGTATTATCAAATAGCGATATATGGGAGATTTCTAAATCATTTGGAAAATCATCATTACTAACAACAAATCCATGATTTTGTGATGTGATTTCAACTTGACCTGTTTCTAAATTTTTAACTGGATGATTTCCACCTCTATGACCTTTGTCCATTCTTTTAGTTTTAGCATTGAAAGCTAAACTAAGAATTTGGTGACCTAGGCAAATTCCAAAAGTTGGTATTTTACTTTCTAAAATTTTTTTAAGTTCTGGTTTGATGTTGTTAAATACCTTTTGTGGGTCACCTGGTCCATTACTTAAAAAAATCCCATCAGGTTTTTTTGATAAAATACTTTCTGCTTCAAAGTTCATATTGAACTCAAGTAAATTACAATTTCGATTTGATAGATTTTTTTTTATGTTGTCTTTGGCTCCAAAATCAAGAAAAGCAATATTTAAAGACTCTTTCTTAGTATCCTTAACTGTCACTTTTAATTCATTAGTGTAATCCGCAATAACGTCATTTTCCTCAAGTGTAGGATATTGATCTATTTGATCTACAATTAGGTCAACACCTTTTTCATTGAAATAACTTTCACTACATAGCATGATATTTTTAGGGCCATAATCTCTGATGATTTTAGTTAGGGATCTTGTATCTAAGTCAAAAAAAGCACATGATTTTTGATCTAATATCCAATTAGTGAAATTTATATTTGATCTCCAATTAGACGAGGAGCTGAAAATCTCACTGCATATTAGGCCAGATGCATGAATTTTCCATGATTCATAATCT
>CABYWI010000035.1 GCA_902522585.1 uncultured Alphaproteobacteria bacterium | reverse complement strand
ATTTTATCAATTTGTATTCTGATATTCTTTTAGCTAAAAAAGATATTAACCATTTCATAAGCTTTTGTGTAAGTGTTTTAGATACAGGAGTTTTTTCACCAGAATTATTTATTAAATTACTCAGACAAGATTTCCAAAAAATAAAAAAAGAGTATTTGGAGGTTGTTGAAAATATTATCAATGAACCAAATCAATTCTTAAACGATGTTGATAAAAATGCTAAGCAGGCATCTGCAAATATATGTCTTGCTGAGTATTACAAAACAAGCAATACAAAATCAGAACAATATTTTTTTAAAGCGAATGATCATATTACAAAAATGCAAAGAGCACCTATTTATGCCCGTCAGCAGATGTATTTAAATTTGATAAATTATTTTAAAGCTTTTGATGATCAGCCAATAGTCAAAAAAATTGATAAAAAAAAAGGAGATGGTTTAATTTTCATAGTAGGTATGCCAAGATCTGGTACTACTTTGACCGAGTCAATCTTGTCCACTGGTGAAGATATCGTCGCAGGGGGTGAAAAAGTTTTTTTCACAAATAATTTATGGTCTATTTTTTCTGAATTAAAATCAGACCAAAAAATTAATCCTGAATTTATTGAAGAGCTTGGAAGCCGCTACATAAATACCATTGAGTGTCATCGCAATGGTGCATTCAACTTTATTGATAAGATGCCAGCAAACTTCTTATATTATAAGTTCATTAAAATGGCACTTCCTAGCTCTAAATTTATTCATGTACATCGTAATTCATGGGATAATGCTATTTCTTTATTCAAAGCCAATTATCAAGATACAATAATTTATTCTTCCAGTTTCTTTGGAATAGCTACGGAATATTCCAATTATTTTCACTTAATGAAATTTTGGGAAAAGCTCTCTGATCAATCATGTTTTTATAATATTTCATATGAAGATCTTGTTTCTAAAACGGACGAAATGATTAAAAAATTATGGGATTACTGTGGCATAAAGGGGGAATTTTCTTCTGAGAAAAGAAAATCTCACTATGCGAACACAGCAAGCCAACAACAGGTATCACAGGATATTTACAGCACCTCCCTTAAAAAAGAAGAATTTGCAGAATATAAAGATCAATTTTATACTGACCTAAGCCAACAAGATAGTTTTTGGCAAAAACTTGATTTATTTTAAATTTTTGGCTAATTTTTGTTGCAAAAATGCAACATTCTTTCAAAAATTAAAGAAATTATAAATAAAAAATTAACATTCTTGCTAGTTTTAGTAAATTTTTGGGAGTTTTTAATTAAAAACTCATAATTTAATTAAGAAAGGAATAATTATTATGAAAAAACTAACTTTAGCAATTTCTGCTCTTGCTGCAGCATTCGGTGCTTCAGCAGCTAAAGCAGACGTAAGCGTATCTGGTTCAGGTAGCGCTGCATACATCGCACCTGCTGGTAGCGGTGACGCTAAGCTTAACGTTGGTCAGTTCGTATCATTCGGACTATCAACAACTACTGCTTCTGGTATGACAGTTTCTGGTGGTATGGGCTTATCAAACACAATTACAACTAACGCTGGTCAAGCTGTATCTGGTGGTCAAACACTTTCATTTGCAACTGGTGGCGCAACAATTACTGTTGGTGACGTTACAGTTAACGACGAGCCAGGTAGTGTTGGCGGTGTTGCAGGTGGTCAAGTTGGCGATAACGGTGATCTAAACTCTGACGTTGGCGCTGGTTTTGTTGATGATGACGGTCTAGGTGTTTCTTTCTCAACTGCTGTTGGTGGATCAACACTTGGTTTCACATACATTGCAAACGATGATGTTGACACATTAGGTGGAATTAACGTTGCTGGTTCAAATGCACTAATGGGTGCTAGCTTTACAATGCCAGTGGGCGGTATGACTGTTTCTCTTGGTGTTGCTGATAGTGACTCAGGTGAATCTTCATCAGGTGCTTCTGTTTCTACTGCAGTCGGTGGTGGTACATTAGTAGTTGGTTATTCACAGCAAACACTAAAGACTGCTGAGAAGTCAACTGCTGTTTCATATGCTGTTTCATCAACCAACGGTTCAAGTGTTACATACACAACAACTGCTGCAACAAACGGTGACTTAGACGCAGATGGTGATACAACTGTAATGGGTGCTACTTACTCAATGGCTCTAGATGCAGATACTACTATTAAAGTAGGTTTCCAGAACAAAAAAGATGCTGACGACGATTCAACATCTCAGTTTGATGCTTCAATTTCAAGAGCATTAGGCGGTGGTGCATCAGTATTCTTAGATCTTAGAAATCTATCAGGTGATGCAACCCAAGACGGTTCTGCTATTGCTGTTGGTACAAGCGTATCATTCTAATCTAAGCATAAGCTTTATTTTAAAAACCAGGGAGGCAACTTGCCCCCTGGTTTTTTTTTTGCCTTGTATAAAAATTTTAAATTAAATAGTATCCTTTAGAAATGTTGAAAATAATGATTGGTTTTATTATCGCTTTGGCGATAAGCTCATGTAGCAAAGGCCTAAACGACGGAAATATTGCAGAAAACTTAAAAGAAACTGATAAAATTTATGGAAAATGCAATAATCCTAACCGTCAATATACATATATCGAAAAAGAAATTTGCATAGCAAAAGAGAGGGCGGCTGGGCCAGATGGCGAAGTAGGCGATCCAATTAATTTAACTGAGATTATCGACAAATTTAATAACCCTAGTAAAAACATTGTTTATGGTGGATTAAGTGTAAATGAATTTTTATGGAATGGTTCTTTATCAGTACTAGAGGCCTACCCTCTAAAAACAGTTGACTCCCAAGGTGGATTTATTTCAACTGAATGGATTTTAGATAAAGAAGAGCCAAATAAAAGGTGCCAAATAAAAATAAACATAACCTCTCAGGAGTTTATTAGCACTGGGGTTGAAACTAAAATTTTATGCCAAAAAAAAGATGGTGTTGAATGGTATCCTGAGAAAGAAATACTAGTTGAAGAAGAAAAGAAAATCACTCTCAAGATATTAGAAAAAGCGCAAGAACTTTCGATAGCAAAAGATCTATCATAAAAAAATAATCTAAAATGAAATCAAAAAAATATGTACTTGAAATGTTTCCATATCCATCAGGAAATATTCACATGGGGCACGTACGAAACTATGTAATTGGTGATATCTGCGCTAGATACCACAAACTTAAGGGTGATGAGGTGATACACCCAATGGGATGGGATGCTTTTGGCTTGCCCGCAGAAAATGCTGCTATTAAATTTGGGACTCACCCACAAGATTGGACCATTTCTAATATTGAAAACATGAAGGCTCAACTTCAAAAACTTGATTTAGATTTAGACTGGGATAGAGAGCTTGCAACATGCAATGAAGATTACTACAGACACCAACAAGAGTTATTTATTGACCTTTACAACGCTGGGTTGGCTTATAAAAAAGATGCGCTAGTTAATTGGGACCCTGTAGACCAAACCGTGCTTGCAAATGAACAAGTAATTGACGGCAAAGGATGGAGAACTGGTGCAACCGTAGAACAAAAAACTCTATCTCAATGGTTTTTCAAAATTACTCATTATGCCGAGGAGCTCCTATCTGATTTAGAAAATTTAACTCTATGGCCAGAAAAAGTGAAAGTTATGCAGAGAAACTGGATTGGTAAATCCGTTGGTGCTGAAATTGAATTTGAATTACCCAAGATAAACAAAAAAATTAAAATATATACTACAAGGCCCGATACTATTTATGGTGCTTCATTCATAGCAATATCTATAAACCATAAAATTGTGTCAGATTTACTTGATGAGTCAGAAGTTTTAAAAATAAAAAATCAGTTTAACAAAGTAGAAAATGATAAAGAAAAAATAGGCATTCCACTTAGTGTTAATTGTATCAACCCCATCACTAATGAGTCTATACCTTTATATATTGCGAACTTTGTTTTAGACAACTATGGCGAGGGGGCAATTTTTGGCTGTCCGGCCCATGATGAGCGAGACTTTGATTTTGCCAAAAGATATAAGCTTCCTATCAAAAAAGTAGTTGAATGTAGCGATGACCACTTACCTTATACAGGCGACGGTACAATCATCAACTCGCCTCTTTTAAATGGTCTAGATAAAAATAAGGCAATATCCAAAATTGTTGAATACTTTGAAAATAATAAAATTGGCAATAAATCTGTCAATTATAAAATTAGAGATTGGGGAATTTCGCGACAACGATATTGGGGATGTCCCATTCCTGTTATCTACTATGATGATGGCACTTACAGAGTCTTAGATAAAGATGAGTTACCGGTAATTCTACCTTACGATGTAAAATTAGAAGGCAAAGGCAATGCTCTCCTTAATAACGACAAATGGAGAAAAATTATTTGTCCTAAAAAAAATATAACTGCATTTAGAGAAACAGATACATTAGATACGTTTGTCGACTCGTCATGGTATTACATACGTTTTTTAAATAATCATTTAGATAAACCTTTTAATAAAGAGGATGTTAATAAATTCTTACCCGTTGACAAATATATTGGTGGTATTGAACATGCTATTCTTCATTTGCTTTATTCACGTTTTTTTATGAAGGCTCTTAGAGATATTTACAAACTTGATGTTGGTGAGCCGTTTAAACAATTATTCACCCAAGGGATGATCACCCATAAAACATATAGAACTAATAATAATGAATGGGTTATGCCCGCAGATGTTGCCTTAGTTGACAGTAATTTAATTCATAAAAAAACCAGGGAGGCAGTCATTGAAGGACCTACTGAAAAAATGTCTAAGTCCAAAAAAAATGTTATCGAGCCAAATGAAATCTTGGATAGTTTTGGGATTGACGCTACAAGAATTTTTATGATCTCTGACTCTCCCCCTGATAGAGAATTAGAGTGGACCGATGAAGGAATACAAAGTTCTAAAAATTTAATCAATCGTGTAGAGCGATATTTTCATCAAAATAAATCAGAAATACCAGAAGAAGCACTTAAAGTTGTGGAGAAATTTGCATATGAGATGGAAAAGAATATTTTAACTTTTAGTCTAAATAAATGTATCGCCAGCATATACACACTATTAAATTTTTTAGAAAAAAATAAGATTTTCCTTGGTAATGATGAGCTTAGCAAGAAAGTTCTTATTTGTTTATTCCCTATTGTCCCAAGACTATCATCAATGTTGTCTAATGATCTTTTTAAAATGGAAATATCCGGTCTTTATTGGCCTAAAATAAATATGGAA
>CABYWI010000034.1 GCA_902522585.1 uncultured Alphaproteobacteria bacterium | reverse complement strand
AGACCAAATTGGAGTACTTTGTCATTTTACTAAAGAAGTAGTCAGGGACAATACTTTTAAAAACTTCAATTTGCAGATTGGTCCTATATCTATAAATGAATTAAAAAACTTTAAGAACTTGCCAGTTGGATATGAAGAGATGGTTGGTTTAAAAAATAAAAACATAATCGATACTGAAGAATATTTCTTAGATCAAATAGACTCAATAAGAGAAATTATTTTTGGCAATCAAAAATATAGTGATTTGATTGAAAGTAATAATTATTTAAATTAAAATTATAAAAATCCGTTGAATTTATTGAGATTTATAATACATTTCCACAACTGACTATTTTATCTTACATGTGGCCTCGTGCTGGAATTGGTAGACAGTCTGGACTTAAAATCCAGTGGGATTTATTCCCGTGGCGGTTCGAGTCCGCCCGAGGCTACCAAAAAAAAACTTTCATTATCTTAATTATCTCTTCAGGTATTTTTTGTAAGTTTGAAATTATCGTAAATATGTAAGTAAACAAAATAGGCGGCGTCCTACTCTCCCAAGCCTTAAGACTAAGTACCATCGGCGCTGGAGGCCTTCACGACCGAGTTCGAAATGGGATCGGGTTTTTTCACTCCGCTATGACCGCCACAAACTTTTTATAACATTATAGTTAAAACTTTTCGCTGTGTATTATAATTCAAGCATTGGATTATTAGTACTGGTTAGCTTCATGTGTTACCACACTTCCACACCCAGCCTATCAACGTGGTAGTCTTCCACGATCCTATAACGAAGCCTAGTTTTGAGGTTGGCTTCCCGCTTAGATGCTTTCAGCGGTTATCCATTCCGTACATAGCTACCCTACGATGCAGCTGGCGCTACAATAGGTACACCAGAGGTACGTCCACCCCGGTCCTCTCGTACTAAGGGCAGATCCTCTCAAGCTTCCACAACCATGGCAGATAGGGACCGAACTGTCTCACGACGTTCTAAACCCAGCTCGCGTACCGCTTTAATTGGCGAACAGCCAAACCCTTGGGACCTGCTTCAGCCCCAGGATGCGATGAGCCGACATCGAGGTGCCAAACCTCCCCGTCGATATGGACTCTTGGGAGAGATCAGCCTGTTATCCCCGGCGTACCTTTTATCCGTTGAGCGATGGCCCTTCCACGAAGTGCCACCGGATCACTATGACCGACTTTCGTCTCTGCTCGACTTGTGGGTCTCGCAGTCAGGCAGGCTTATGCCATTGCACTCGACGAACGGTTTCCAAGCGTTCTGAGCCTACCATCGCGCGCCTCCGTTACTCTTTGGGAGGCGACCGCCCCAGTCAAACTGCCCACCATGCATGGTCCCAACACCGGATAACGGTGTATGGTTAGGCATCAAGGAACAGAAGAGTGGTATTTCACTGGTGACTCCAGACTGGCTAGCGCCAATCCTTCAAAGTCTCCCACCTATGCTACACATCTGTCCCCTAATACCAATACAAAGCTGCAGTAAAGGTGCACGGGGTCTTTCCGTCTAACCACGGTTACTCGGCATCTTAACCGAGAATTCAATTTCACTGAGTCTATGTTGGAGACAGTGGGGAAATCGTTACGCCATTCGTGCAGGTCGGAACTTACCCGACAAGGAATTTCGCTACCTTAGGACCGTTATAGTTACGGCCGCCGTTCACCGGGGCTTCAATTTGGAGCTTGCACCCCTCCTATTAACCTTCCGGCACCGGGCAGGCGTCACACCATATACGTCGTCTCTCGACTTTGCATAGTGCTATGTTTTTAGTAAACAGTCGCTACCCCCTCTTCTGTGCCACCTCCTACTGGTTGCCCAATAGCAGGTCACTTTTATCCCGAAGTTACAAGTGTAATTTGCCGAGTTCCTTCAACATAGTTCTCTCAAGCGCCTTGGTATACTCTACCTTCCTACCTGTGTCGGTTTTGGTACGGTCTAATGCTGGAGCTATTTCCAGGGACAAATTCACTGCAAGTTCAATCCAGTAAGAACTTACAATTTACTTCATCCGTCACTACCAGCTGGTGCAGGAATATTAACCTGCTTCCCATCGACTACGGCTTTCGCCCTCGCCTTAGGGGCCGACTAACCCTGCGCAGATTAGCTTTACGCAGGAAACCTTAGGATTTCGGCGGAAATGTCTTTCACATTTCTTATCGTTACTCATGTCAGCATTCGCACTTCTGATACCTCCAGCAATGCTTACGCATCACCTTCACAGGCTTACAGAACGCTCCGCTACCCAATTACAAAGTAATTGTCAAAGCTTCGGTAAATGATTTGAGCCCCGTTACATTTTCGGTGCAGGATCTCTTAATTAGACCAGTGAGCTGTTACGCTTTCTTTAAAGGATGGCTGCTTCTAAGCCAACCTCCTGGCTGTCTTGGAGTTCCCACTCCCTTTCACACTTAATCATTATTTGGGGACCTTAGCTGTTGATCTGGGCTGTTTCCCTCTCGTCCAAGGACCTTAGCACCCATGGACTGTCTGCCGTGCAGACTTATCGGTATTCGGAGTTTGATTAGGTTTGGTAGGAATTGCTTCCCCCTAGCCCATTCAGTGCTCTACCCCCGACAAGATTCACACGACGCACTACCTAAATAGTTTTCGCGGAGAACTAGCTATTTCCGAGTTTGGTTGGCCTTTCACCCCTAATCACAAGTCATCCCGTAGCTTTTCAACGCTAGTGGGTTCGGTCCTCCGGTGAATTTTACTTCACTTTCAACCTGCTCATGACTAGATCACCCGGTTTCGAGTCTAATCCCATTAACTAAATCGCCCTATTCAGACTCGCTTTCGCTTCGCCTACACCTAAATGGCTTAAGCTTGCTAATGAGATTAAGTCGCTGACCCATTATACAAAAGGTACGCTGTCACCTCATAAAGAGGCTCCAACTGCTTGTAAGCATCCGGTTTCAGGTTCTATTTCACTCCCCTGCTAGGGGTTCTTTTCGCCTTTCCCTCACGGTACTGGTTCACTATCGGTCATAAAGTAGTATTTAGGCTTAGGAAGTGGTCTTCCTATATTCAGACAGGATTTCACGTGTCCCGCCCTACTCATGTCTATTTTTTACTATCTACCCATACGAGGCTATCACTCACTATGGCCTGCCTTTCCATACAGTTCTGGTTTAGTAAAAAGTAGCACTGGCCTGGTCCGCGTTCGCTCGCCACTACTAACGGAATATCTTTTCCTCTAGGTACTTAGATGTTTCAGTTCCCTAGGTTCGCCCTTATAAGCTATGAATTCACTTATAAGTAATCGGGTTTCCCCATTCGGAAATCTCGGGTTAAGCTTATTGACAGCAAGCCCGAGCTTATCGCAGTCTATCACGTCCTTCATCGCCTCTTTATGCCAAGGCATCCACCAAATGCTCTTACGCGCTTGAATTATTAACACACAGTGAAAAGTTTGTGTTAGTTAATAACTTTTTGTAGTTATTTGTTGTTATATTATTTGTGTTTTAACGAATAACTCTTACAAAGTTATTCGTTGTTATCAGCTTACATATTTACGATTTTAAAGATGTTGGTGGAGGATAGCGGGATCGAACCGCTGACCTCCTGAATGCAAATCAGGCGCTCTCCCAGCTGAGCTAATCCCCCAACAGTGTTGGTGGGCGAGGGAGGACTTGAACCTCCGACCTCACGCTTATCAAGCGCGCGCTCTAACCAACTGAGCTACACGCCCAATTAATGCCCTTTATCAACATAGTTGAAAAAAGCAAAACAAATAGACGGTGGTTACTTTGAACGTACACTGAGTTCAAAGTTTTTTTTCCTTTAGAAAGGAGGTGATCCAGCCGCAGGTTCCCCTACGGCTACCTTGTTACGACTTCACCCCAATCGCTGGCCGTACCGTGGGCAGCTGCCTCCCGAAGGTTAGCGCACTGACTTAAGATAAAACCAACTCTCATGGTGTGACGGGCGGTGTGTACAAGACCCGGGAACGTATTCACCGCGGCATGCTGATCCGCGATTACTAGCAATTCCAACTTCATGCACTCGAGTTGCAGAGTGCAATCCGAACTGAGATAACTTTTGGGGATTTGCTCCACCTCGCGGTATTGCGTCCCGTTGTAGTTACCATTGTAGCACGTGTGTAGCCCAGCGTGTAAGGGCCATGAGGACTTGACGTCATCCCCACCTTCCTCCGGCTTATCACCGGCAGTTTCGCTAGAGTCCTCAGCCGAACTGTTAGTAACTAACGATAAGGGTTGCGCTCGTTGCGGGACTTAACCCAACATCTCACGACACGAGCTGACGACAGCCATGCAGCACCTGTGTGGAAGCCAGCCGAACTGAAGGTTACCATTCTGTAACCGGCACTTCCCATGTCAAACGCTGGTAAGGTTCTTCGCGTTGCGTCGAATTAAACCACATGCTCCACTGCTTGTGCGGGTCCCCGTCAATTTATTTGAGTTTTAATCTTGCGACCGTACTCCCCAGGCGGGGTGCTTAACGCGTTAGCTACGACACCGAACAAAAGTCCGACGACTAGCACCCATCGTTTACTGCATGGACTACCGGGGTATCTAATCCCGTTTGCTACCCATGCCTTCGCATCTCAGCGTCAATATCAGTCCAGAAAATCGCCTTCGCCACTGGTGTTCCTTCCAATATCTACGAATTTCACCTCTACACTGGAAATTCCATTTTCCTCTCCTGAATTCCAGAACAAAAGTTTTAAAAGCAATTCCTAAGTTGAGCCCAGGGATTTCACTTCTAACTTTTTGTTCCGCCTACATGCGCTTTACGCCCAGTAATTCCGAACAACGCTAGGACCTTCCGTATTACCGCGGCTGCTGGCACGGAATTAGCCGGTCCTTCTTCTTCGGCTACTGTCATTATCCTCACCGATGAAAGAGTTTTACAACCCTAAGGCCTTCGTCACTCACGCTGCATTGCTGGATCAGGGTTTCCCCCATTGTCCAATATTCCCTACTGCTGCCTCCCGTAGGAGTCTGGGCCGTGTCTCAGTCCCAGTGTGGCTGATCGTCCTCTCAAACCAGCTAAAGATCGGAGCCTTGGTGAGCCATTACCTCACCAACAAGCTAATCTTGCGCGGGCCAATCTCATAGCGATAAATCTTTCCCATTTCTGGAATATACGGTATTAGCTACAGTTTCCCGCAGTTATTCCGTACTATGAGGTATGTTCCCACGTGTTACTCACCCGTGCGCCACTAAGGACACCTAGCAAGCTAGGGCCTCCGTTCGACTTGCATGTATAAAGCATGCAGCAAGCGTTCGTTCTGAGCCATAATCAAACTCTTAAGTTGAATTACCTACTCATAAAAAACAAAGTTTTAAATTGACGTAGGTTAGACGCCGAACATCGAGATAGTATTTTTTTCAAATACTAACTTAGCCGAGATTCAACGTTGTAAACCCACCGTCTATTCATTTCATATTTACTAATAATAAAGAGCAAGAATCACTGGTGCACAATAAATGGCCCAATGAAACGAATAAAAAGAAGACTATATCTACACTTTATCGTGTCTTTGTCAAATGCATTTAGTAAAAAAAGTTAAAAAAAATAACTGAAAAGGATAATAAAATATGGACATTTGGTTGCGGGGGTAGGATTTGAACCTACGACCTTCAGGTTATGAGCCTGACGAGCTACCAAGCTGCTCTACCCCGCGATCAGAAACGAAAGATATGATATAAAAATAACAATATCAACACAATAGTTGGTAGCGGAGGAGGGATTCGAACCCCCGACACATGGATTATGATTCCACCGCTCTAACCAACTGAGCTACTCCGCCAAGAGAAC
>CABYWI010000033.1 GCA_902522585.1 uncultured Alphaproteobacteria bacterium | reverse complement strand
GAATAATGGGTCAGGAAAAACAACATTTATTGGCAAATTTATTCACTATTTTCAACAAAACTCATTGAAGCCGGGAGTTATAGCAGCGGATACCTTTCGTGCCGCAGCCATAGAGCAATTAGAATTTTTTGCTAATAAATTTGAAATACCTATTGTTAAAGGGCAGGACAAAGAAGATCCATCTGCCGTTGTGTTCAGGGGCATAGATCAATTAGCTGATTGTGATGTCATTATAGTGGATACATCTGGTCGACAGCACAATAATAAAAATCTCATGGCCGAATTGGAAAAACTATCAAATGTCATTAAAAAGAAATCTGAAAAATTTAATCACGTTTATAATTTACTTACGATTGATGCTAATACTGGTCTAGCATCGAAACATATTATTCAAGGGTTTCAAGATAGTATTAATCTCAATGGAATCATTGTTAATAAAGTAGATAGTAATGCAAAATATGGAGCTCTTTTATCTATAATGAAGGATTTTTCTATTCCCATTCTTTTTGAAGGCTATGGGGAAGACATGAGTCATTTAAGAAAGTTTCAATTTTCTGAATATTTAGATAGACTATTATAAATAAAATGAAACAGCTTTTCGAATTTTTTCCTCTAATTATATTTTTCGCTGTTTATTATAAATCAGACAAAGATTTATATCTCAGTATTGCAGCTGTTATCATTGCGACATTAATATCTCTAGCTGCTCTCTATATTAAAGAAAGAAAAGTTTCGACTATGATGTTGGTGAGCACAATTATTTTAGTGGTCTTCGGCGGACTAAGTCTTTTTTTAAAAAACGATATCTTTTTCAAAATGAAACCAACGATCATCAATGCACTCTTTGCTATTGTCTTAATTGGAAGTACTTTTATTAACAAACCCGTTTTAAAACTTCTTTTAAACTCCTCAATGAAACTAACAGATCAGGGATGGTCTTTAATGAATAAAATGTGGTCTGGTTTTTTTATTTTCCTTGCAGTGCTCAACGAAATTATCTGGAGAACTCAATCAACTGACTTTTGGGTTAACTTTAAAGTATTTGGAATTATGGGCATTACCCTTGCTTTTACGATTATTCAAATTCCGTTATTAAAAAAACACTTTATCGGAACTATTGAAGAGCAATAATTCCGGGCAATTCTTTATCTTCTAAAGCCTCTAAAAAAGCCCCTCCCGCTGTTGAGACAAAATGATAATGATCAAAACTTACTCCAGCGATATTAATTGCCAATAAAGTATCACCTCCCCCGATCACTACATCACAGGATGATTTTGCAAGAAGATGGGCAAGTGTGGATGAACCCTTGGCAAATCGAGGGTCTTCAATCATTCCCATTGGACCATTCCATAAAACAATTTCACTTCTTTGCACCAATTGTTCCAAAACCTCAATAGAGTGGTTAGATAAATCAAAGATACTAAATTGATTTTGATCAATAAGGCGATCTATTGATAAAGATTGCTCATCATCTAAGACAACATCTGTGGGTAGATGGATTTCACAACCAGTCTTTTTGGCCAATGCGTAAATGTCTTTGATCATCTTTTCCGACCCTTCTTCTAAAAGAGATTGGCCAACTGCTATGCCTTGATGTTTTAAAAAATTATTTGCCATTGCCCCACCAATAAAAATATTGGAGCAAGATTGAGTTAAAGACAAAAGTGTTTTAATTTTGGTTGAAACTTTAGAACCTCCAATAATTGCTAACTTTCTTTTGGTAGAATTTTTAATTTCATTAATTGCCATTACCTCTTTTGAAAAATTTAAACCTGGAGCTGAAAGAATATTTTTAGCCATTTGATTAACTGATGCATGACTTCGATGAGATGCAGAAAAAGCTTCATTAATGAAAAGATCTAATTCATTAGTAATTGATTGGCTAAATGATTTATCATTTTTTTTCTCCCCTTCAAAAAAACGAATATTATCTAACAACGTAATTTTATTAGTACCCTCCTTAAATTGTTGCAAACCATTTTGTAAAAATTCTTCATAAGACAATAAATGAATTTCATATCCTAGAATATTAGAGAACTGATCAATTAAATTTTTAAAAGAAAATTTTTCTTCAAAAGACTCTTTTGGTCTGCCAAAATGAGAAAGCAATAAAATCTTACTCTCATTCTTAGATAAAAAATCTACAGTGTCTTTGGCTCTGATTAATCTTGTATTATCAGTAATCTGAAATGAGTCATTAATAGGTACATTAAAGTCAACCCTAATACCTACATTCTTGATATTTTTAAAATTTATTTGGGTTAAATTTTTCATATTTGTTCACAATTTTTTAATGATTTTACACTAGATTGCTACCACTATATGTAGTATAAAATAGCCCATATGGAGAACTATATAGAGTAGGTAAATATTATGTCTTGGAATCAACAAAAAGTCGAAGATCTAAAAAAACTTTGGAACGAGGGCGTTGCGACTAGCCGAATTGGTGAGCAACTTGGATTTACTAAAAATGCTGTTATCGGAAAAGCATTTAGACTAGGTCTCGAAAGAAGGCAAAATTCTAGAAAAAAGACCTCTCATTCTCAATCAGTATCCTCAGTAACAATGTACCGTGAATCTAGCTCTTCAGGTCATTCTCAAATAGCTCCAAAAAGAGAAGTCACCAGAAGAAGAGAGAAGTTCAGCTTTAAGAAGAGTATTGTAGGCACAGGTAGTTTCAAATCATGCCAATGGCCTATAGGAGATCCTTTAGAAGAGGGTTTTCACTATTGTGGTGGTCAAAATATTCCAACAAAGCCATATTGTATAGAGCATTACAAAAAAGCTTATAATGTGGATGAAAAATATCTTGATAGACTTCTTGATTTCCTTCACGAAAAAAATTAACTCAATGCATAGATTTTAATGCTACGCATAATAGGTAAGCTTCTAGTATTTACTTTATCTATTTTTGCAGTCTTTTTAGGTATATGTGCGGTTCTCGGAATTCAGATATATTTTCCCTTTAATATAGCTGAAGGAGAAGAGATACCATACCATAGAATGCAAAGCATAAGAGTAGCTGTTTTTATAACCTTCACTTATTATGGTGCTTTATATTTAATCAATTCGATTAAAGAGGTATATCCTATTCATTTCTTAAAAGTATTTATGATTAGTTTAGGAATTACATCTCTGGTGTTTTCTTATCAAGCAGAAGTAGGAGTAAAAGAGATTATTCTTTCAATTTTTTATTTATGCTGTGGTCTAGTTTTCCATTTAATCTCTAGGCCGGAAATAAAAAAATACTTCACTTAATCTAATTGGCGCGCTTGGCAGGAATCGAACCTGCGACCCCCAGATTAGGAATCTGGTGCTCTATCCTACTGAGCTACAAGCGCACTGAGTTCTATACTTACTTTTATTATTGCTTAGAATAGATTCAATGAAAAAAGATGCCAATGAGTATTTATTTAATGAAGCCGTAAAATACTTAGGGAAATATCCTGCAACTCGAAAAAAAATAAAAGAGTATCTTCAAAAAAAAATAAAAAATAAAAAGACTTATGCTCGAGCGATTTTCCCAGAGGGCGTCAATAAAGAGGAAATGATTGATGGTATTGTTGGGCGTTTAGATGAACTAAAAATAATCAATGAAGGTCACTTTATTGAGAGTTTGTTTAACTACTATCAACAATCTTTATTTTCAATTCGAAAGATTAAAAATAAGTTATTTCAAAAAGGCTTTGATCAAAAAGATATAAATGAATTTATCGATCAAAAGTTTTATGAAAATCCACAATTGGAAATAGAAATTCTCAAAAAATATATTATTAAAAAAAAATTAGGTAAGTTAGAGGAGCCAGATCTAAAAAAAAAACTGTATCAACAGAGCTTTAGTGAGAATTCAATATTTAGAGTGATAAAAGAATAAATTACTTGGAAGCTGGGGCTTCGATAGTTTTTGCTGCTTCTTCTGCATTTGCTGGAGCGGCTGTTTCTGCTACTTTTTCTTTTTTTGACTTCTTTACTAAGATTTGTTTTCCACGATACATACCAGTACTTATATCAATATGATGAGGTCTTCTTAGCTCACCAGACTTTTTATCTTCTGCAAATAATTGTGTTCCCGCTCTATGATGAGAGCGTCTCATGTTCCTTTTAGATGGGGTAGTTTTTCTTTTTGGTACTGCCATAACGAAGCGATAACATAATAAAAATTTGTATAAATTACAATAATAATGTATAAATCTGCCCACAATGTCAGAAGAAGCTTTAGATTTAGGTCACAAAAGAACTTGTCCCCATTGCGGCGTTAAATACTACGATTTTTACCAAGATGAGCTAAACTGCCCTGAATGTGGAAAATTAATTGAACCTGCAAATATATCAAGACCAAAAAGAGGAAGAAAAGCAGGTGTTGCTGTAATAACTACTCCAAATAAAAATGTTAAAGAAAACGATGAGCTAAAAGATCTTATTGATGAGACTGATGATAACACCACAACGTCAGATGAAGATGTTAATGATAATCTTGCTGAAGATATCAGCATAGACATATCTAAAGATAAATCTGACGACGAAACTGCTTAAATTACCTTTTATTTAAAATCTCTAAAATTTTAGAAGATGCTTCTTCAAACTTCATATCAGAAGATATTGCAAACTCTCTTGTGTACCGCTCAAAGGCAACCTGGAACATTTGTCTTTCGCTATAAGACTGTTCTGTTTGATCATCTTTTCTAAACAAATCTCTTACAACTTCAGATAACTGCTTAATATCTCCTGAATTAATTTTTTGATCATACTCTTGTGCTCTTCTAGACCACATCGCCTTTTTAATTTTAGGTTTTTGTTTTAAGATAGACAATGTTCTAGTCATTGAGGGTTTGCTCGTAATATTCCTTAGACCAATAAGCTTTGCTTTTGCGAAAGGTACTCTGATTGTTAATTTATCTTGAAAAAATTGAATAACGTATAATTGCTCTTCTACTAAATCATATTGAAATTTTTCTATAGTTAAAATTCTTCCTACTCCATGAGTAGGATAAACAATATTTTCCCCTGCTTTAAACTCTTGAGGCGCAACAATTTTTTTTATTTTTGGAGCCTTTGGTGTTACTATTTTTTTTACAGTTTTTTTAACTACTCTCTTTTTAGTTTTTTTTGTTTCCTTTGTTGCTTTTTTAACGGCTGTTTTTTTCTTAGTAGGTGTTTTCTTTACAGCTACGTTCTTAATTGCTTTAGTCTTTACAATTTTCTTCTTTGTAGTTTTTTTAGTAGTTGCTTTTTTCTTTGCAGGCATTATTCAGCTCCTTTTTCGCTAAAATATTTTTCAAATTTATTTGCAACACCCTCATATTCTTTTGCATCAGCGGGCGACTCTTTTTTGGATTTAATATTTGGCCAAATTTGAGAATATTTTTCATTCACATCTAGCCATTTTGTTCCTTCATCCAAATTATCTGGGATTATTGCTTCAATGGGGCACTCGGGTTCGCAAACACCACAATCTATACATTCATCAGGATTGATAACAAGCATATTTTCACCCTCATAAAAACAGTCTACTGGACACACTTCGACACAATCCATATATTTACACTTTATACATTTATCATTTACTAAATATGTCATAGGGAGTCTTTTACTCTATTTCTGATTAATATAAAGTCTTTATCTTCTAGACCTAATAATGTTGATAATGTTCTCACTGTAGAAGTTTCTAATTGATCTTCAATGCCATCTACCATCAGCACTTGCCAACAAATGAGAATAATATCCATTCGTTGTTCGTAGGATAAAGATATTTTTAGTCGTTGAGTAAATTGAGAGAGGTCTGTATTAAAGTGTTTTTTATCAGCTAGTGTTAGGAATTGTTGTTTATTAATATCTTTTGGAATTTGAAAATAATACTCCACTAGTTCTGAAGATAAATCAATTTCCTCAGGAGAAATTTCATGGTCTGCAATGATGACTTCATAAACTAAATTGTAAAGA
>CABYWI010000032.1 GCA_902522585.1 uncultured Alphaproteobacteria bacterium | reverse complement strand
ATTTATTATAGGTATAATGTTGATTTATTTTTTTTCAGTAATCTTAGGGGTATTACCCTCCTTTGGTAGGGGTCAAGTTATTGATTTAGGTTTTTGGACCACAGGTTTTTTTACTATTTCTGGATTAAAAGCGCTAATTCTTCCATCAGTTACATTGAGTCTTTTTCAAATGACTTACATTATTAGACTTGTTCGTGCCGAAATGATGGAAATTTTACAAACTGATTATATCAAATTTGCAAAAGCTAGAGGTATCGAAGAAAAAATTATCAATTACAGATATGCACTAAAAAATGGATTAATTCCTGTCATAACTATCACAGGTATTAATATTGGAACGCTTATAGCCTTTTCTATTATTACAGAGACAGTATTTCAATGGCCTGGAATGGGATCTTTATTTATTAATGCAGTCTATTTTGTAGATATTCCAATCATGTCCGCCTACATGATTATGGTTGCTTTTATTTTTGTGATGATCAATTTCATTGTGGATATTACTTATTACTTTATAGATCCTCGCATACGTCTAAAAGAGGAAAAAGAATAGTCCATGAAAATTTATCAAAAACTTTATGATACAGATATTGGATATAGCTTTTTTAATTCTAAAGTTGCTATTATTTCATTTATAATATTTTTATTAATAGCTTTTTGTTCGTTTTTTGCAGAATTTGTATCTCCGTATGATCCATTTGATCCATTAAATATTTCATTAATGGATGCATTTATTCCTCCTATTTGGTCAGAGGGAGGTGATGTAAAATTTATTTTGGGAACGGATCAACAAGGTCGAGATATGCTGTCTACCATTATTTACGGTTCCAGAATTTCTTTAATAGTTGGTTTTGCTTCAATTATTTTTGCTATGTTGCTCGGCATTTTCTTAGGAGTAACCTCGGGATATCTGGGAGGTAAATACGAGATTATTGTTATGAGATTAACTGATGTTCAATTAACAATTCCAAGTATACTAATGGCTTTATTAGTTGATGGAATAGCAAGAGCTATCATTTCAAAATCAATGCATGATGAAATGGCTATATATGTTTTAATATTTGCTATTGGTATTTCTGAGTGGCCACAGTTTGCTCGTGTGACTAGAGCTTCAACTTTAGTTGAAAAAAATAAAGAGTATGTAGCAGCCTCAAAAATTATCGGTTTATCAGGTATCTACATTATGTTTAAGCATATTTTACCAAACATCTTACGCCCTGTATTAGTCATCGCTACGATAGGTTTAGCTCTTGCTATTATTGCTGAGTCTACATTGAGCTTTTTAGGAGTTGGAGTTCCTCCAACTACACCTTCTCTTGGAACTCTAATTCGATTTGGTAATAACTTCTTATTTTCTGGAGAATGGTGGATTACATTTTTTCCAGCAATCTTTCTTGTAGTTTTAGCCCTTTCTATCAACTTGTTGGGAGATTGGATGCGTGACGCATTAAATCCAAAATTAAAAAAGCGATGAGTTTTCTTAAAATACAAAATTTAGATATTTCCTATAAAACAAGAAAAGAGACTATTATTGCAAGTCAAAATGTCAGTTTTACCCTGGAAAAAGGAGAAATTTTAGGTGTTGTAGGGGAGTCCGGTTCTGGTAAATCCACAATTGCTAATGCCATAATTAATCAAATAGACCCTCCAGGAGAAATTACTCAAGGTTCTATTCAATTAGAGGATGCCGAACTTTGTAATAATGAAAAATTAATACAAACATTTAGAGGAAAAAAAATTGGCTTTATATTTCAAGATCCCCAAACCTCTCTCAATCCTCTATTTACAATCAAAGAGCAATTAGTTGAAACTATCCAAACCCACTTAAAATTAAGTGATCATGAAGCAACTAAAAGAGCAATTCAATTATTAAAAGAAGTAGGTATCTACGATGCAGAAAAACGTATCAATAATTATCCACACCAATTCAGTGGAGGAATGAGGCAAAGAGTTGTGATTGCTTTATCGATCTGCTGTGAACCAGATTTATTAATTGCTGATGAACCAACAACAGCATTGGATGTCAGTATTCAAGCTCAAATATTAAAACTTATTAAAGAATTAACTATTAAAAGAAATCTTGCTGTAATCATTATTACTCATGATATGGGTGTAATCTCTGAGATAACCAATAAAGTTGCAATCATGAGATATGGAGTAATAGTTGAACAAGGTTTAACTAAGGATGTTTTATCTAATCCTCAATCATTAGAAGGAAAAAGTTTAATAATATCAGTTCCTCCTACAAATAAAAAAATTGATCGATTCACATTAATTAGTCCTGAGGGTAAAGAAATTACGTTAAATTCAGCAAATATTACAAAAAATATAATTAAAACATGGGGTATAAGAGAAACTAATAATAAAAAAATTCTTAATTTTGAAAATGTTTCTAAAGCCTTTGATGATGGATCTTTGTTAAAAAAACAAGATAGCAAAGATATGGTGAAAGCTTTAAATGATGTTAGTTTTGATTTAATTGAAGGCGAAACTCTGGGATTGGTAGGAGAGTCAGGTTCAGGTAAATCTACTGTCGCTAAAATTATTACTGGCTTAATAAAACCAACATCTGGAAAAATATCTTACTATAGTAATCAACTTTATAATGATCGAAAGGTCTATCAGCCTCAATATAGCAGGGGTCAAATCCAAATGATTTTCCAAGATCCTTATTCTTCTCTTAACCCTCGTTTTAAAGTTAAAGACATCATAGCCGAACCTCTAAAGTTTTATCAAAAAGACCTCTCTCAGCAGGATTTACTCTCTAATATTTATGATTTAATCGATATCGTTGGCATGTCACGGCAATCTTTAGACCGGTATCCTCATGAATTTTCTGGTGGTCAAAGACAGAGAATATCAATAGCCCGAGCCCTAGCCACTAGACCTAGGTTATTAATTTGTGATGAGCCTACTTCAGCATTGGATGTAAGCATTCAAGCTCAAATATTAAATCTATTAAAGGATATTCAAGATGAATTGCATTTAACAATGCTTTTTATTTCTCATGATTTGCCAGTAATACGACAAATGTGTAATCGTATTGTTGTTTTAAAAGATGGTATTGTCTGTGAAATTAACGACTCAGAAAGTTTATTTAATCAACCTCAACATTCATATACAAAGAAATTAATTGATTTAATGCCAAAAATAGAGTCACTCGTTTAATTTATGAAAACAGCAATAGTCTTTGGATCATCAGGTCTTGTTGGGCAGCAATTAGTACAACAACTAATTCAAAATAACACTTATCGAAAGATTAAATTATTTGTTCGAAAAAATCCAAATATACAAAATCCTAAAATTGAAATTATAGAAACAAAATTTGAAGATTTAGAAATATTATCAGCTGAATTAAAAGGAGATGATTGTTTTTTTTGCATTGGTACTACTAAAAAAAATTCACTTGATAAGTCAGAATACCAAAAAATAGAATTAGATCTTCCAAAAAAAATTGCTAATTTGGCTAAACAAAATGGCATTCAATCTTTTGTTTTTGTTTCCTCTGGTTACGCAAATTCCAAAAGTTCTGGTGACTATCTAAGATTCAAAGGTCTAGTTGAGGAAGAATTAATATCTTTAAAATTTAATGTTTTAGGAATTTTAAGACCTTCATTTCTTTTGGGTAATCGAAAAGAAAAAAGGATAGGGGAGAAAATAGGAATTATTATTTTCCAAATACTATCGCCTTTGATGATGGGTCCTTTAAAAAAAATGAAACCTATTCATGTTAAATTAGTCGCCAATGCAATGATTAAAATTGCTCAATTAAATCTTAGGCAGACAATTTTTGAATCAGATCAAATAGTTAAATTAAATCAAAATTAAAGTGTTTATCATTTAACTTTTCCATCATCTTTATAAAAACGAGGATCGAATTCATCTAATTGAATGCTTCGAAATGTTTTATAAAAAGATTTAAACTGATAATCACCTAATTTTTCAAGTGGAGTGGAGGTAAATTTTGCTTTTGCTTCTTCCTCTGACTCTGCTTCAATAGTCACTTTAAAATCGTAAGACATTGTCATATCAATAATAAATTTTCTCATATCTATAATCTCCTAATTGTATTATTTTACTTAAATTATTTATAAAAAGATCTTAAATATATAATTATATGAATACTCTAAATAATCAAAAATTTTATATTGATGGTAAATGGGTTACTCCTAATTCTGTTCAATTATTGGATGTAATCAACCCAGCTAATGAAGAAATCATTACCCAAATTACTATCGGCAATGAACAAGACTTAAATAATGCTGTAAAGGCAGCAAAAGACTCTTTTGAAACATGGTCAGTTTCTAGCATTGAGAAAAGACTAAAATTATTAAATAAACTTCGTGATATTTATCAAAAAAGATTTGATGAAATGACGGTTGCTATCACTACTGAGATGGGTTGCCCCAAAGATTTTTCATCTGATGTACAAACTCAATCAGGCCTTGATCATTTAAATGACTTTATTGAGCAGTTAAAAAATTTCAACTTTGAGAATAAGTTTAATGAAAAATCAAATAACTATATTACTCATGAACCTATTGGTGTTTGTGGTTTAATCACTCCTTGGAATTGGCCCATTAATCAAATTGCTCTAAAAGTTATTCCAGCTTTAGCGACTGGTTGCACGATGGTTTTGAAACCCTCTGAGATAGCGCCTTTGTCTGGAATATTATTTGCTGAAATGATTGATGAAGCTGGTTTTTCTGAAGGTGTATTTAATCTAGTCAATGGAGATGGATCTGGCATTGGTACTTTTATGTCAGGACATCCCGATATTGATTTAGTTTCTTTTACAGGTTCTACACGCGCTGGTAGATTAATTTTACAAAATGCTTCTCGCTCAATCAAAAGAGTTTGTCTCGAACTAGGAGGTAAGGGCGGAAATATTGTATTTGCTGATGCCCCATCAAATGCTGTTCGTGATGGTATACGAAATGTCATGAGTAATTCAGGTCAATCTTGTGATGCACCAACTCGTATGTTAGTTGAACGATCTATTTATGATCGCTCTGTTGAAGAGGCAGTTGATGAAGTATCTAAAATGAAAGTAGATTCTCCTGAAAATTCTGGTGATCATATCGGACCTGTCGTCTCTAAAGTTCAGTATGACAAAATTATAAATTTAATTGAGTTAGGAATAAAAGAAGGAGCTAATCTTGCCATTGGTGGCTCAAGTCGGCCTCAAGATTTAAGTAAAGGTTATTATATTCAACCTACTATTTTTACTAATGTGACTAATGAAATGGAAATTGCTAAATCTGAAATTTTTGGCCCTGTCTTATCCATTATTCCTTTTGATACAGAGGAGGAGGCTATTAAAATAGTAAATGATACTGAATATGGTCTTGGTAATTACATCCAAACTAGCGATATAGAAAAAGCTCGAAGAGTAGCAAAAAGACTTCGCTCGGGTGTTGTTTATATCAATGGTCACTCAATGGACTCTGGAACTCCATTTGGGGGTTACAGACA
Organism: uncultured Alphaproteobacteria bacterium; assembly: GCA_902522585.1. GTDB lineage: Bacteria > Pseudomonadota > Alphaproteobacteria > HIMB59 > HIMB59 > HIMB59. The sequence continues at coordinate 3,153 of CABYWI010000032.1, read as the reverse complement.
GTCAGGCAATGGTAGAGAAGGCGGCAAATGGGGCTTAGATGAATATCTTGAAGTTAAAACGATTACCGGTTGGGTTTAAAGATTAATTTGATATAAGGATAACGATATGAGTAAAAAGATTTTAGTCATTAATGGTCCTAATTTAGAAATGTTGGGCAAAAGAGATAAATCTACTTATGGTGATTATTCATTAGAAAGTTTGGAAAAGTTAATTTTGGAAGAAGCTAACAATCTTGGATGCCAAGTTGAATTTTTTCAAAACAATATTGAAGGAGAAATTATTAATAAAGTAAATGTACTAGATGATAGTTTTAATGGAATTATTATTAATCCAGGTGGATTAACTCATAATTCTGTTTCTCTCCATGACTCATTAGAGATAAAAAAAATTCATAAAATAGAAGTTCATATTTCTAATATTTATGCTCGAGAAGATTTTCGACAAAAATCTATTATTGCTCATGCTTGTCATGGTTCAGTTTTAGGAATGGGAGTGAACGGTTATCTTTATGCCTTAAGGCAAATTGTTAACTCATAAAGTTTTAACAAAAGAATAAAGTTTTCCAAATCCTTATAAATTTTTGGATAGATTTATAACTTTTTTATTATCGTAAATATCTTCATCGTTATGCGTGACTAAAATTGCTCCTTTGGCATTTTTGATTAAGTTATCAAAAAAAAATTTTTTTATTTCAAACTTATTTTCCTTATCTATTCCATTGAATGGTTCATCTAGCAAAACAACATCTGTATTTAAAAGTAAAATTCTTATAAGCAAAATTCTACTTAATTCACCACCGGAGATATTATTTGGCATACTATGCCTTAAATGAATCAAATTATTTAATTCTAATAATTCTTTAGGTTTTGTTTCATCTAGCTTATTAGTTAGTTCTAAATTTTGTATGATATTTAAATGTGGAAATAGAAAATCATCTTGAAAAATCATTGAAATATTTCGATTTAATGTAGTTTGATTTGTAATATTCTCACCATTAAAGTAAATTTCGCCATTATAGGTAAAATTATCTTCTTTAACACCTAAGATATACTTTAACAAAGTTGTTTTTCCTATACCACTTGAACCTTTAATTGTAATGATATCTTTTCTTTTTAAATTTATATTGAAATTATTTATTAAATTTCTAGATGTATATTTAATAGATATATTTTTACAGTTTAACATCATTACCCCTAAAAAAGATAAATAAAATCAAACAAGGTATTAAATTAATCACTGCGCCAGCAGAAGCAATACTCATTGATCCACCAGAAAATAATACTAATACCTCATTATTAAATAAACTATACTTCCCATTTCCAATAATAATAGATTGTATGAATTGATAATAGCACACTGTGAAACCAATAATTAAACAAAACCAAATTACTTTTTTATATATTGGGTAAATAATACTTAAGAAAAATTTGAAACTATTCAACTTAAGATTTTTTTCAGCTATTATCAACTTTTCAAATAACTTTGTTTCGAATGTTTCTTTTAAAATGTAAAATGTATAAGGAATAATAAAGAGATATAAACTTATTGAGTAAGGTACAAAAATATTATTTATTTCAAAATAATTAATAAGTGAATTAAAACTTATTAAAAAAATATTTTGAGGAATAATTAGCAATAATATTATTGACATAAATAATATTTTTCCAAGTATTTTATCATAATAGTTTTGCTTATTTAGAAAGTAATGAAGAGAAAAAAATAAAACTATGCATGAAAGTATAAGGCTTAAGCAAATTGAAAATACTAATTTATGAAAATTTAATTTAATAATCTCATTATAGTTTTGTATAATAAAATTCTTAGGTATTAGATCAGGAAAATACCAATTATTAGAAACTGAAAAAATGAATAAAATAAAAAAATTTACGATAAATGTGAAAGTAATTACTTTATATGAGATTTTACCTATTAAAGCCAAATTTAAATCTGGAATACTTTTCTGAAATTTCCAAATTATATATTTCTTTGTTTTTACAAGTGAATAGATACAAAAAATGTTAAGAATAAATGCTATAATGATACAAAAAGTTACCTGATAAATCTTAAAATCTTGGTAATGATAATCTTCATACCATTTTTCTATTAATACTTGATTTAAAAGTTCTGGAAATTGAGTTCCTAAAATAAGACTATATTCAAGATTACTATAAGTGAAAGATATAACTATAATTATTGGTAAATACATCTTTTTAATCCAAATTGGAAATACTAAAAGACTATAAGTTACAAAATTATTTATTTTTAAATTTTTAGAATTAATTAATATTTTTTGAAATTTTATTTTATTTAGAGCTGTTATTCCTAAAAGAATAATAAAAGGTAATTCTCTAATCGTTAATGATAATATATAAAGAATTGAATATTCAAAATTTTCTAAATAATTATTAATAGGTATTTCACTATCCTTAAATATACTTAATATTCTCTGCAAAAAGCCACTTGAAGAAAAAAAAAATAAAATACCTATCGCAAAAGATATATGAGGGAATGATATAAAATACTTTAAAATATTTTTATTAAGATCATCAAACAAATATATAGATACTATAAAACCTAAATAAATTACAAATATTGAGATCAATGTATTTACTGTAAATGTTAAAATAAATGAATCTAAATTATTAGATATGGCCTCAAGGGGATTAATACTTATTAGATTAAAGATAAAATTTATTAGAGTTAAAAAGACTATACCAATTGAAGTATAAAAAAAAAATCTAGTTAAAACTTTCAATCCAATTTTTTTCAATTGCATCGGTCCATGACTGGTGAGGTTCAGTAATTTTTGCATAACCATCTTCTAAATTATTTATAGAATTTTCAGTTCTAAAAAGATTCTGATCCTCAAAAGTAAGTTTTGAAATATCTAATACCGTTGGATCTCCCCAAATTTTATTATCCATTTTTAGACTTTGATATTTTGGACTTATTAATTCATTAATTACTATTAGACTTTGTTTAATATTTTTTGAGTATTTCGGAATTGCCAAAAAATGTGTATTAGCAATAGATCCTTTTTGAAATGTAAAAGTATTTGTATTATTTCTAAGAATTCCTTGGGCGATTTGACTGCTTGCTTCATTGGGGTTAAAAGATATTGAAACAAAAATTTCTCTATTTCCAAGCATTTT
>CABYWI010000031.1 GCA_902522585.1 uncultured Alphaproteobacteria bacterium | reverse complement strand
TAAACCGTTAGATGGTTTATTTTTTTATAATATTATTGACTAAAACTAATAATTAAGGAGTAAAAACAATTAATGCAAAAACCAGAAGTTAAACCCAATCATCCCTTTTTCTCATCTGGACCTTGTTCTAAGCGGCCTGGTTGGAATTTAGATGCTCTTAATAATGCTTTTCTTGGCAGATCGCATCGTGCAAAAAATGGTAAGGCAAAATTAAATGAAGTGATCGTTAAATCAAAAGAGTTATTAGAATTACCAGAAGATTATCTCGTTGGCATTGTCCCGGCCTCCGATACAGGTGCAATTGAAATGGCGATGTGGAGCTTACTAGGCCAAAGAGGAGTAGATGTTTGTGGATGGGAGTCATTTGGCTTAACTTGGGTTAAAGATATAACAAAACAATTAAAACTTAATGATGTAACTATCCACGATATTAAAGATTATGGAGAGCTACCTGATTTATCAAAAGTAAATTTTGATAATGATGTTGTATTTACATGGAATGGCACTACCTCTGGTGTCTGCGTACCTAATGCTAATTGGATACCTAATGATCGTAAAGGTTTAGCCATTTGTGATGCAACTTCAGCTGTTTTTGCTATGGATATGGATTTTACTAAATTAGATGTCGTAACTTGGTCTTGGCAAAAAGTTTTAGGAGGAGAAGCTGCCCACGGCATGATTGCTTTATCTCCTAGAGCTGTTGAAAGATTAGAAACTTTTGAACCCTCTTGGCCAATGCCAAAAATTTTCCAATTAGCCAAAAATAAGAAATTTGATAAAGGAATTTTTGAAGGTGCTACTATTAATACTCCTTCTCTACTGGCTGCAGAGGATGCTTTAGACGCTCTTAATTGGTGTATAAGTATTGGTGGTCAAAAAGAATTAATCAATCGATCTAAAAAAAATCTCCAATCTGTTAAAGACTGGATAGAAGACAGAGACTGGGTAGATTTTCTAGCTAAAGACCCAAACACTTATTCATCTACTAGTATTTGTTTTAAATTCACACATCCTGATTTTGAAAAATTAGATGATGAAAATAAAAAGAAATTAGTTAAAGAAGTTTGCTCTACTATTGAAAAGGAAGATGCAGGTTACGATATCAATGCTTATAAAGATGCTCCAGCAGGAATAAGAATATGGGGCGGTGCTACCGTTGAGTCAAGTGATATTGACAAACTTTTACCTTGGATTGAGTGGGCCTTCTTTGAAACATTAGAAAGGTATAAATAATGAAAATTTTAATTTCTGATAAAATGAGCAATAAGGTTGAAGATGTATTAAAATCTAAATCTATTGATTATGATATTAAAACAGGACTAGAACCAAATGAACTTAAATCAATAATTGATAGCTATGATGGTATCCTTATCCGATCTGCTACTAAACTTACAGCTGATATTTTAGAAAATTGTTCTAACTTAAAAGTTATAGGTAGGGCAGGAGTTGGCGTAGATAATGTTGATTTAGATGTTGCTACCAAAAATAAAATTTTAGTTATGAATACCCCATTAGGAAATTTAGAAGCAACAGCAGAACTCACAGTTGGTTTAATGTTTTCTTTATATCGACATATTCATTTAGCAAATACCTCTACCCATGATGGCAAATGGGAAAAAGCTAAATTTATGGGAACTGAGTTAAAAGGAAAAACATTAGGTATTGTGGGATTTGGCAATATTGGCCAAAGAGTTGCTGAAATCTGCAAAATAATTGGAATGCAAATCTTGACTAATTCTAGTTCAGCTAGTGATGATATTCTTAATAGTTTTGGTGCAAAAAAAGTCTCGACAGAAGAGTTATTGTCTTCATCAGATGTATTATCATTACATACAAAATTGAATGATCAAACCAAAAATATGCTCAATAAAGAAACCATAGCCACGATGAAGGGTAGCTCCGTCATAATTAATTGTGCTAGAGGCGGATTAATTAATGAATCTGATTTAAAAGATTCCTTAAACAATGATGTGATCGCTGGTGCTGCTATTGATGTTTATGAAACTGAACCTGCTACAGAAAATGTTATGTTTGGTGCTAAGAATTTACTTCTAACTCCTCATTTAGGTGCATCTTCTAAAGAGGCTCAATCGAATGTAGCTATTGATGTAGCTAATCAAGTAGCAGATTTTTTAAAAGAAAATAAAATAGTTAATAACGTAAATTCTTTTTAATTTTATTTAAATATTCATAAATTGAAACTTTAGTGAGCACATTTTGTACTTGCTCACTAGAGTTAATCTTTTTAAGTTGATCAAGACTCAATTTAGAAATTTTAATCTCTTCATTTTCAAATTTATTATATAAGTGTGAATTTTTGATTTTTTCGACTTCTGCATAATATACATTGACAATTTCATCTGAATATCCAGGAACTGGGCAGTATTTAGTTAATTTTTTTAGTTTAAAAGTTTTAACTCCAATTTCTTCCATTATTTCTCTTTTCAGAGCTTGAGTTATGCTTTCTCCTTTATCAACTAAACCACCTACAAGTTCAAATTTATACTTTTCATTTCTTACATAATAAAAAGGTCTGAATTGTTTTATCAAATAAAATTTTTTCTCCTCTGGAGAATAGCAAAGCGCAAATACAACATCTCCAATTCCAAGTATTTCACGATTGATCTTATATGGTTTAATTTTTTTATTTAAACTTTTGATAAGAAACCGGTACCTCCAAAAAGGAAAAAAGCTTTTTGAAATTGAGGTTTTCTTTATTTTTTTTATTATTTGCATCACTTTTACCGTTTGACTATTTATAAGACAAAAGTATATATATTCAATACTCGGGGAGTAGCTCAGTCTGGTAGAGTGTCTGCTTTGGGAGCAGAAAGTCGCAGGTTCGAATCCTGTCTCCCCGACCACTAAATTATGAAAAAAGCCTTAATTAAAAAACCTTGTAAAACAAATATGCAATCTGGCCTTAAAAAGACTAAATATTGGATTGTTGAGTTTCAATTTGACTCTTCTTTAAAGAAAGATGTCTTAATGGGTTGGAATAGCTCTGATAATACTAATAAGCAAATTAAAATGTCATTTCCCAACTTATCAGATGCTAAATCTTGGTGTTTAAAAAATAACTTCTCATATGAAGTGGAAGATCAATCATTTAAAGCCTTAAAGCCCAAAAGTTACTCTAGTAACTTTTCAAATACCAGAAGAACTTCTTGGACACACTAGTTTATAATTTCTAAACTTATTTAAATTTTACCTTTTTCAATATACTATTAAGCCTTTAATAATTAGGAGGAAAATATGATTAAAATCATAGCGACCTTGTTAACAATTTTTGCTTTTAGCACGTCTCATGCAAAAAAAGTTAATGTAGGTATTATTCTTGGATTTACAGGTCCAATTGAATCTCTTACCCCAGATATGGCCGCAGGTGCTGAGCTAGCATTTTCTGAAGCCTCAAACTCTGGAAAACTTTTAAATGGTTCAAATATTAATGTTATTAGAGCTGACTCAACTTGTATTGACTCTGCCGCAGCATCTTCTGCTGCTGAGGGTCTTATAAGTCAAGGAGTAACTGCAATTATGGGTGCAGACTGTTCAGGTGTTACAGGTGCAATCTTATCAAATGTAGCTGTTCCAAATGGAGTTCCAATGATATCACCATCTGCAACATCTCCAGGTTTAACAACTGCAGAAGATAATGGATTATTCTTTAGAACTGCTCCATCAGATGCAAGAGGTGGTGAGGTATTAGCTGATATTACTTCTGACAAGGGTATTACTAGCGTGGCTATTACTTATGTAAACACTGACTATGGTGTAGGTTTAGCTGATGTTTATGAAGCAGCTGCTGAAGCTAGAGGTATCGAAGTAACAGCTAAAACTGCTCATGAAGGAGATAAAGCTGATTACAGTGCTGAAGTAGGTGTTTTATCTGCTGCTGGTGGTGATGCCCTTGCGGTTATTGGTTATTTAGACCAAGGCGGTAATCAAATTATTCAAGGATCTCTTGATAGTGGTGCTTTTGATACGTTTGTATTATCTGATGGCATGATAGGTGACTCATTAACTGATACTTTTGGATCAGATCTTGATGGTTCCTTCGGTTCAATGCCAGGTTCTCTTGGTGCTGGTGCTCAAAAGTTCAAAGCATACGCTGAAGCAAATGGTGTAAACCCTTCTGTTTATGTTGGCGAGTCATATGATGCTGCAGCACTAATCGTTTTAGCGATGGCTTTAGGAGGCTCTGATGATAGTGCAACCGTTGCTGCAAATATTATGTCTGTAGCCAATGGCCCAGGAACAAAAATTTATGCTGGTGAATTAGCTAAAGGACTTGAATTAGCCTCTGCAGGTTTTGCTGTCGATTATGATGGTGCTACAGATGTTAATTTTACCGATGTAGGTGAAGCTTTTGGTGCCTTTATTGAAAAAGGTATTGAAGGTGGTGCATTTACAGACGCTGCACAAAGATAATTTTATTTAAAGCTCCCTGCATTTTAGCAGGGAGCCACAGTTACTTTCTTAAAACTTTCTCTGGCAATAATCCCATAGGCCTGTATCGCATAACAACTAATAATCCTAGACCCATCATAAGATATCTAAAATAAGGTATGCTATTAATCATATGTAACTTAATTGCATTTGTTTCATCTAGTTGTGAAGTGAATAAATTTATTACATATAGTGCAAATGGAGCTGATTGAATCCAAATAAACCAAACAACAAAAGCACCAAGAATTGCTCCATAATTATTACCAGTTCCGCCTAACAAGACCATAACCCAAATTAAAAAAGTATATCGTAATGGCTGATAACTAGATGGAGTGAACAAACCATCATAAGTAACTAGCATAGCTCCAGCAAATCCTATTATGGCTGATCCCAACATAAAGATAAATAAATGTTGTTTCACAACATTTTTTCCCATTGCTTTTGCTGCATCTTCATTGTCTCTTATAGCTCTCATCATACGACCCCAAGGGGATCTAAGAGCTTTTTCTGATAAATAAAGTAAAGAACAAACAACAAGTAAAAATATTAAAGCAAAACATAATTTTACAAAAATACCTGAAGAGCTAATTACAAGTTGTGATAAAAGATCTTGCCTTTCAGTTATATCAAAAATTCTTGATAATTTTGAGGTATTCAAAAATTCTACTAATCGTATAAACCAATCAGCACTTTGTAAATCAACCTCATAAGGGGCTGGTCTTTTTAACCCAATTACATTTTTTACACCCCTAGATAGCCATTCTTCATGTTTGACTATTGAAATTATAATTCCAGATATTAATAATGTTGAAATTGCTAAATAATCAGATCTTAAACCTAAGCATACTTTTCCTATTACGAACGCCACACTCGCAGATAATAATGCACCAAAAAACCAAGAAAAAATAATTGGTAAATTCATACCGCCTAAAAAACCAGAAGTTGCAGCATTTATAGATTCAATTTTACTAATTGAAGGTCCAGAAATTAGTTTAAGTAAAGGAATTGATAAAATAATAATTATGAAAATTAAATAATTTTTATATTTATATTCATTAAATTTTTTATTTATAAAAAAAAGTAGAAAAACTACCGCAATTATAAATACTCCAGATACCAAAATACCCATTCCGCCAGCAGACCATGCTTCAAAGACTGGGGGGACTGAAACCAAAACTGTAGCTAGTCCGCCAATAGCTAAAAAACCCATTACACCAAAATTTATAAGTCCAGCAAATCCCCATTGAATATTAACCCCCATCGACATTACAGCCGAAATAAGACATAAGTTCAAAATTGATAGCGCCACTCCCCAAGATTGAAATATTCCAACCAAAATTATGAGTAAACCCATTATAGAAAATGAAATTTTAATATCAAAGGTCTTCATTAAATTACCTTTCCTTTAAAAATTCCATTGGGTCTAAAAATTAAAACGATAACTAAAATAGAAAATGATATTGCAAATTTATAATCTGTAGAAATAAATTGTATTAGGGTATTGGGTTCTAAGCTTTCTGGAAGTAAGTATTTAAAAAATTTTTTATAAGCATAAGTTAAGGCGATTTCAGAAAATGCAATCAAGAACCCTCCATAAAAAGCTCCCATTGGATTGCCGATACCGCCAACAATAGTTGCAGCAAATATAGGTAAAAGGTTATTAAAATATGTAAATGGTTTAAAACTTTTATCTAATCCATAAAGTGTTCCGGCTACTGTTGCTAAAATTGATACTATTACCCAGGTAAGTAAAATTATTTTTTTTGGATCAATACCAGATAATAAAGCTAAATCTTCATTATCAGAATAAGCTCTCATTGATTTTCCTGTTTTTGTCTTATTAAGAAAGTAAAAGAGTACGGAGCAAGTTATAATCGTAGTTATCAAGGTGATAACTTGAGTAGACTTAATAGCAAGACCTTCATTTAAACCTGTTAATTGTTTAAATTCTCGAGCTTTGATGATGAACTTATGCCCATCCATAAAGTTAATATCGTTTGGACCTATAATAATTCTTACAACAGCATTAAGTACAAACATAATACCAAGGCTGACAACAATAAAAGTGACAGGATTACTTTTCTTTTCCCTGTAATATTCGAAAACTGTCTTATCAAAGAACAAGCTAATAACTATTGTAAAAAGTATACCAATAGGTAGGGCTAAAAGAGCTGTTGGCAGCAATCCAAAGCTAATTCCCTTCGATTGTAGGAACCATGTAAATAAAATAACTACCATGGTGCCAAAAGCCATTAGATCTCCATAAGCAAAATTAGCAAATCTCAATACCCCATAAATTAGAGTTACTCCAATTGCCCCTAAAGCTAGTTGAGATCCATATGTTATAGCTGGCACTATGATAAAATTTGATATCAAAATTATTGCATTTAAAAAATCCATTTAACCACCTAAAAATGACTTTCTAATTTCTTTATCATTTAGCAAATAATCACCATTTCCCTCATAGGCATTTTTACCTGTAACTAAAATATATCCTCGATCTGATATCTCTAAAGCTTGGCGAGCATTTTGCTCTACCATTAAGATCGCTATATTTTGTTTTTTAATATTTAATATATGTTCAAAAATTTCATCCATAATAACAGGAGAAACTCCTGCTGTAGGTTCATCTAACATTAATACTGATGGATTAGTCATCAATGCTCTAGCTATAGCTACTTGCTGTCTTTGACCTCCAGATAGCTCGCCTGCAGCTTGATTTCTTTTCTCTTTAATTATAGGAAATAAATCAAACATTTTTTCAATTTGGTTTTGAATATTCTCCTCATTTAGAAATGCACCCATTTCTAAATTTTCTTCCACTGTTAATTCTGTAAATATATTTTTAATCTGGGGTACAAATGAAATACCTAATTTAATTCTATCTTGAGTTTTAAAATTTGTAATTTCTTGATTATCTAAAAATACTTCACCATTTTTTAATTCAAGTATACCTAACATAGCTTTCATGGCTGTTGATTTTCCAGCTCCATTAGGGCCAAGAATAGAAACAATTTCACCTTTATTTACATTAAAGGAACAATCTTCAATAATATTGACGCCACCATACCCACCAGTTAATTTTGAAGCAGAAAAATACATTATTTTTTTACCCCCTTACCAAGATAAGACTCAATTACTTTTTCATTCTTTTTTACTTCATCAGCTGAACCTTTAAATAAAACTGATCCTTCGGCTAGAACAATAATAGGATCACATAACTTAGTAATGAAATTAAAATCATGTTCGATCATACAAAAAGTATAACCTTTCTCTTGATTGAGTTTTAAAATTGAGTCACTTATATCGTTAAGTAATGTTTTATTAACACCAGCTCCAACTTCATCTAGAAAAACTATCTTTGCATCTACCATCATAGTTCTAGCTAATTCTAAAAGTTTTTTTTGACCACCAGATAAGTTTCCTGCTCTTTCATTTCTTAAATGTTCAATTTTTAGAAATTGAAGAACTTCTATTGCTTTTTCTTTTATGATTTCTTCATCTTTCTCGATATTTTTTTTATTCATTAGAGCATAAAGGAGACCTTCACCTTTTTGATTACCAGGAACAACCATTAAATTCTCAATAACAGTCATGTTTGTAAATTCATGAGCAATTTGAAAAGTTCTTAAAATTCCTTGATGAAAAAGATCGTGTGATTCTTTATTTGTTATCTCGTTACCATTATAAGTAATCTTCCCACTATCTGGCTTAAGATTGCCAGTAATAACATTAAATAAAGTTGATTTGCCAGAACCGTTAGGCCCAATTATCCCAGTTATAGATTTTTCTTTAATTTCTAATGAGCAGTCATTTAAAGCTTTTAAACCCCCAAATGACTTTACAACAGACTCAACTTTTACAAGATTTTTAAACATCAAAAATTAATGAATAATAAGGTAGAAAATACAAATTTGAAGTGATAAATATCTGATTTATGCGCTCTTAGCTCAGCTGGATAGAGCATCTGCCTTCTAAGCAGAGGGTCGCAGGTTCGAATCCTGCAGAGCGCGCCATTCTAGGCAAGTTTAATTTCCCACATTGATCTCTGGTATGAGTTAGGTAAATTTATTAAATAGATAATAAGGAGATTATAAATGTTAGTACTAGGACAGATTAAATTGATAAAAGATTTTCAAAAATGGAAAAAAATGGTTCAAGAAAGTGGCGATAAGTTAAAAGAATATGGAATGACATTTATATTTGCTGGAACACAGGCAAATGATAACACCATATTAAATACAGTTATTCATTTTCAATCTGTAGAACACTTTCAAAAATTTCAATCAGATGATGAGTTAACTAAGCGCAGAGCTGAGGTTGTAGATGTTAATTCAGCTGTAATGACTCCAATTTCTGATACTGCTTTCACTAACTTCCCTGAGCCTTTGACTTTAGAAGGGTAATTGTGTTTATATAAAATTTTATAAAGTTTCAAAGTTAATTCTTTTGTCGTATTGTTTTCTTCTAAAGTATTTTCTAAATTCACTGGGTGTTTTGTTATAAAATCTTTTAAATGTATTTATAAACATTGAGTTGTAATTAAAACCACACATGTTAGCAACATCAGATATTTTATGTTCATCATAAAATAAAAGATTTCTGGCATTTTGTATTCTTAAACTTAGGTAATACTTGATTGGCGTAACCCCAAAATACTTAAGAAAGTATCTTTCTATGGTTCTTAAAGAAATATTAACTTCGTTTGCAATATCATTCATTTTTAAAGGGCTATCTATATTTTCTTCCATAATTTTTATAACCTTATTACATATTAAATTGTTGCTAGCATTTCTTATATTGTGAGATGTCTCTAGAGTATTTTCTTGAGGTTCGTAAATTAATGCCTCACTGACTTCTTTAGCAAAATTTTTCCCTTTTAAATCACTAATTATTTTTAAAAATAAATCTAATATAGAGACCCCACCCGAACTAAAGTATATACCGTTATCATTAAGCACATACTTTTCATCAACAACCTTTTTATAAGAGTATCTTTCAATAAAATTTTTTTTTGCTTCCCAGTGAAGACATATTTTTGTGTTCTTTGTAATAATACCAGCTTCAGCAAGGCAGAATGCCCCAGTATCTACAGCAATTAATTTAGAACCATTTTTATGAAAGTATCTTAAAGATGAAAGAATATTTTTTGATATTTTTTGAATAGGTAAATTTCCACCAAAAATTACTAAATAGTCTGGAATAAAAAGATCTTGCAAACTGTAATTAGGTGTCCACCACATACCATTGCTAGATCTAATATCCTCGCCATTTTCAGAAATTATTTTAGATTTAAATATTTCATCGAGCTTATATTGATTAATTATTCTCAGTGACTCTTGAGCCAAA
>CABYWI010000030.1 GCA_902522585.1 uncultured Alphaproteobacteria bacterium | reverse complement strand
GTAAGTTACATCGATACCTGTCTCTGCTTCAAAATTAGCAATAGTGTCTTCTGCGATATAGTCCGACCAATTATAAATAAAAAGCTCTTCAGCGTTAGAACTTATAGGTAACGCCAAGAGAAAGATAATTGATAAAATTTTTTTCATACGACCTCTCCTCTAAATATAAATTTAAGTAAGTAAATCTTATTATAGTTTTATTTAAAAATCACAGATTTTTTTATACAAATCAGGCCTTCTATCTCTAAAATTTCCCCAAGATTGGCGATATTTTTTAATTTCATCTAAATCAAACTCTTGAGAAATTATACCTTCAGATTTTTCATCCATAGTTTTGATAATATTACCCATATGATCAGTAATAAAAGAACTGCCATAAAAAGTAAGGCTAATATCTTGTTCGGTTTCTATTCCAATTCTATTTGATGCTATAACAGGAATTTGGTTTGCTGCAGAGTGTCCTATCATAACATTTTGCCAATGATGTTTAGAATTAATAGTTGGATCATGAGGTTCAGATCCTATTGCAGTTGGATATAAAAGAATATCCGCTCCCATCAAAGTCATAGATCTTGCACATTCCGGAAACCATTGATCCCAACAGATACCACAACCAACATTTCCAAAATTAGTTTTAAAAACTTTAAAACCTGTATTTCCAGGAGTGAAATAAAATTTTTCATTATAACCAGGTCCATCTGGGATATGAGATTTACGATAAACCTCACTTAATTTCCCATCAGAGTCAATTACAATTAATGAATTAAAATAATTTTGTCCTTGTTTTTCGAAGAAACTAATTGGAATGACAATATTATTTTTTTTACAAAAATTAGAAAAAATAGAAAATAACTCATTATCTAAGCTTGAAATAGCATAATCAAAAAATTTAGCATTTTGAGTAGAGCAGAAATACTCACTTTGAAATAATTCTTGCAACAAAAAGACATTTACACCTTCAGACACAGCTTGATCGGCTAAATTTAAAGCTTTATTTATATTATCTTTGATATCTCCTTTTATTGATTGGAATTGCGAAGCAGCTACTTTAATTTTCATATCTTTGGCATATTCATAGTAACACAGTGAATATTTCCTCCCCCGTAATTTATATTTGATGTTTCAATCATTTTTATTTTTTTACTTGGAAAAAGTGATTGAAATATATCATAAACTTCTAAATCCTCATCAACATTAAATTTTGGAACTAATAAAGAATTTTTACAAAAATAAAAATTAATATATGAAGCGACTAAAACCTTATTATCGATTTGTATCTCACCTGGTAAAGGAATTTCAATAATTTCAAAATTTGGATTTAATCTAGAAAGATATTCCTCAACTAATTCTTTAGCTTCTTGAAGTATATAGTAATTTTTTGATGTATTATCTTTCGTGCTGGCTATTAGATATTGATCATTTCCTATCGGACAAAAAATATTATCTATATGTCCATCAGTATCATCGCCAAATAGTCCTTCTTTAAGCCAAATAACGTTTTTAAGACTAAACTGTCTTTTTAATTCTTCTTCCAAAAATTGTTTTGAGAGATTATTGCGATTTGAGTTTAAAAGAACACTTTCGGTAGTAAATAAATTTCCTTGTTCATCATAAGTTATTCCCCCGCCCTCTAATGTAATTGGGGAATTCATAAATGGGATTTTGAATTGGTCACATATGATATCTGATACTAAATTATCATTTTTGAAATTTGGATATTTTCCATATCCATTAAAATTAAAGTTAATTGACCTCAGCTCTTGTTCTTCTTTATAAAAAATTGGAGCAATATCCCTCATCCATGAGTCATCTAGATCAACTTCTATGATTGAGATTTCTGGATTAGAAACTGTTAATCTACAATCTTTCATATCTTGAGAGTTACAATAAATATAGACAGGCTCTTCTTCCACTAATTGATTTGCTAGATTTGCAATTTCTTTTCTAGCTGAATGTATTTGAGATCCATAAAGCTCTAAATTGCATGGCCATGCAATTAAGCAGCGCTCATGATCATACCATTCTGGAATAAGTTTCATTTTTATTTATCTATACTAATTATAACGAAAATATTTTAATGTTTACATTAATGATCATAAACAAAATTCATTGGTTGGGTGTGGGGCTATCTTCATCCCCAGGTATCCTATATCTGAATGAACAAAAATATGACTTATTAGTTTGGAATAGATCGTTAGATAAAGCTAAATCTCTACTCAAAAATAAAATGAATGTTAATAAGCTAGATATTTCAAACTTTTCAAAAAAATTAGATAAAAATGATTTAATTGTATCAATGCTTCCTGCCTCAATGCATATGGAAATTGCTGAGCTTGCAATCAAATATAAATGTCATCTCGTTACTTCAAGTTATTATGATTCTCAATATAAAAATTTAAAACCAAAATTTATTGATAATGATTGTCTGTTTATCTGCGAATGCGGATTAGATCCTGGAATAGACCATTTATTAGCACATAAACTTATTCAAGAATTCGATAAAGAAAATCATCAAGATATTGAATCAATTAGGTTCAAAAGTATGTGTGGAGGTTTTCCTGAAATGCCTAATAATTTTAAATATAAATTTAGTTGGTCGCCTCTAGGTGTTTTAAAAGCACTCAACACTCCAGCAAAACATATTGAAAACTTTTCTGAGAAAAAATCGCAAAAACCTTACAAAAAAATTAACTTTATTAAATTTAATAATGAAAAATTTGAAACTTACCCAAATAGAAACTCAATTCCATATATTAATGAATACAACTTAGGCAAATATTTAAATATTTTGGAGCATTTCGAGAGAGGGACAATTAGACTAGATGGTTGGTCAAAAGCTTGGGATGAGATTTTTAAAAACATTGAAAATAAAATTGATTTAGAAAATCTTAGTAAAAAATTATGGGAAGATAACCAATATGATAATTTAGAAAATGATAGAGTTTTATTATACGTACAAATAAATTCAAAAAATTCTAAAAATAATGAAATTTTTAATAAAACTCTCTATTTAGATGAGTCGCGTCCAATTATAAACTCTGCTATGTCTCAATGTGTTTCTTATACTGTTGCTTTTACAATTGAGTGCATGATGAATTCAAAAAATAAAAAAGGAATTTATAGAATATTTCATGATGAAAAAAACGTAAATTATATTTTGAATAAATTAAATGAATATGGAATTAAGATTAAAAACTTATGAATATTTGTATCCTTAAAGAAAATAAATCTAATGAATTTAGAACTCCTCTAATTCCTGAGGATATAAAACGATTAAAAAAAAAATACCCCAGTTATAATTTTTATATCGAGCCATCTAAAAATAGAATTTTTTCAGATAGTCTTTTTTATCAGTCGGGTTGTAAAAAATACACCTCTCAAAATATTGATTTGTTTCTATCTATTAAAGAAGTGTCTACAAAGATAATAAAAACAAACAAAAATTTTATGATGTTTTCTCATACCGTTAAAGGTCAAAAATATAATATACCCCTTTTAAGAAAAATTTTAAAGAATGACTGCTCTTTGATTGATTATGAATTATTGAAAGATGAAAAAGGAAATAGACTTATTGGATTTGGATACTTTGCAGGCATCGTGGGAGCATTCTTAACAATTAAAAAACACCTTAAAATTTATTCACCTTCAAAATTCCCTTATAAAATTGATGAATTAGTATCGATACTTTTAAAAAAAGATTTGAAAAATTTACGAATACTTATTACTGGTGAGGGTTCGGTTTCAAAAGGTGTACAATTTCTTTTAAAGAAAATAGGAATTAAAGAGAAAAAAACTTTAAAAATAAATAAATCTAGTTCTTATTTCAAAGTTTTATCTCCTAGCGAATATTATAAAAGACTTGATAAAAGGTTTAGTTGTAAAGATTTAATCAATGGAATAGGTGATTATAAGTCAATTTTTCCAAAATATTTTAATGAATATAATATTTTTCTGTCATGTCATTATTGGGATTCAAGATTTCCGAGATTATTTGAGCTTAATGAAGTTGATAAAAAATTTTTTCAAACAATAGGCGATATTACTTGTGATATTAATGGCTCAATTCCTAGTACCTCAAAAAGTACAACTTTTAAAAAACCATACTACAAGTTTAAGAAAACAAATATTATGGCTGTCGATAATTTGCCTAGTGCATTGCCACAAGAATCCTCTGAGCATTTTAGTAAAATATTAACTTCTTTACTTCCTTCAATTTTAAATAGTCTCAATAAAGAGAGCATTGAGGAATTTTATATTTCAAAAAAAGGTTATCTAAATTTTAGGTATATAAATCTATTAAAAAATTTAATTCAAGATTAAGTAAAAACCTGTCAGTACAAGTAAAAGAGCAAATAAGTACTCGATTAATTTCTTAATAAATTGATTTGAAATCATTGTTCTTATTAAACTTCCAAACAAAGCCCAAAGACTTATACATGGAAAACTAACTAGAGAGGACATTAATCCAGTGAAAAGGACAGCTATCCATAATTTCTCTTCTAAAGGCATGAAGCCGGATGCAACCGTGATGGCTATAGTCCAAGCTTTGGGGTTAACCCACTGAAATAAAGCAGCTTCATAAAATCTCAGTGGTCTTCCAGACTCCTTTTGGTATTCCTTGATAGAACCTATCATTTGATATGCCAAATATAAAAGATATACGAAACATAACCATCTTAATATGATCTGAAGTCCTGGGTAATCGATTAAGACAAATCCCAACCCTAGGCAGATTAATGAAACTTGAACAGCATGACCAAAGGCAATACCTGAAATATGTGGCAATGATCTTTTAAACCCAAATTTTAACCCTGAAATAGTGAGCATAGCATTATTTGGACCAGGAGTGATGAACATCACCGTATAATAGGATACCAAAGCCAGTAATAAAGGTATATCGATCAAATATTACTTAATTGAAAATTTATTATTATCAAACAGAACATGGATAGGAACGCCTGTAGATAATTCAACTGAATTAATTTCATCTATGCTATATATATTCATTACAATAAGTAGTGCCCTTAAAGAGTTTCCATGAGCAGCAATCAAAATATTATCATTATTCTGAATTTCTTTAAAAATCACCTCATCAAAGTATGATCGAACTCGAGTTACCACATCCTCTAAACTTTCTCCATTAGGAGGTTGATCTGAGTATCCCCTCCTCCATTTGTGAACTTGTTCCTCTCCAAACTTATCAGCTGTCTCCTGTTTGTTTAGGCCAGTTAAATCTCCATAATCTCTCTCATTAAGATTGATATTTTTGATAATTTTACCTTTTTCATTCAATTCATTCCATTGTGATAAATTTTCTAGAATAATTTGAGCTGTATCTTGAGCTCTTTTGAGCTCACTAGTAAATACCAAGTCAAACTTCAATTGTAATTCTTTGAAATTTTGGCCTGCTTTATTTGCTTCCTCAACCCCTTGACTAGATAATTCTATATTCTTAAAACCTGTAAATAAATTCAATTTGTTCCATTCACTTTGACCGTGTCGGATTAATAAAATATTTTTCATTATTTGTGATATATAGTATTTATTAGATATGGTCAAATTTCGAATAGAAAAAGATAGTTTAGGTGAAGTCAAAGTTGAGAATGAAAAACTTTGGGGGGCTCAAACACAAAGATCTATCCAAAACTTTAAAATAGGAGTTGGTAAATTTCATTTTCAAAAGGTTTTCATTGAAGCAATTGCTCTTCAAAAAAAGGCATGTGCTATGGCAAACTACGACTGTAAACTTCTTTCTAAAAAACATGTTGATACGGTTGCTAAAGTTTGTGATTTGATTATTGATCAAAAGCTTGAAGATCATTTCCCTTTAGTGGTTTGGCAAACTGGCTCAGGTACCCAAATCAATATGAATGTAAATGAAGTTATAGCGAATAAAGCTAATCTGCTTTTAGGCTCAAAACTTCCAAGTAATATACCGCTTCATCCCAATGATGATATCAATATGTCACAATCATCTAATGATACTATTCCTACAGCAATGCATATTGCTACAATTTTACTGATTAAAAGAGAACTACTGCCAGCTATTTCAAAAATAAAAAAGTCTCTCAAAAAAAAGGTAAAAGAATTTAATAAAGTAATTAAAATTGGAAGGACACATACACAAGACGCTACTCCAATCAGGCTATCTAATGAATTTTTAGCTTTTCATGATCAAATAGACTATGCAGAAAAGAAAATTCTTCAAAGTTTAAGTAAATTATTTCAATTAGCTCAAGGTGGAACTGCTGTTGGTTCAGGTGTAAATGCTCCAAAGGATTTCTCTAAAAATTTCATCAAAAATTTACAACAACTCACAAAATTACCTTTCAAGTCTGCTTCAAATAAGTACGAAGCACTTGCATCCCATGATGTATTTATCGAGGTAATGTCAGCAATGGAAATTTTAACTAGTTCACTGTTTAAAATGGCAAACGATATTCGAGTTTTATCTTCAGGGCCAAGAAGTGGGATAGCAGAATTAATCCTTCCCGCAAATGAACCTGGATCTTCAATTATGCCAGGTAAAATTAACCCTACACAATGTGAGGCATTGTCAATGGTATGTGCACATGTGATAGGTCTAAGATCATCAGTTTCCTTTGCATGCACCCAAGGTCATTTTCAACTTAATGTGTATAATCCTGTTATCATTCATAATACTCTTGATGCTATTCAATTACTCAGCGATGCAATTAAATCATTTGATAGTAATTGTCTAATTGGAATAAAAGCAAACCTAAAAAGAATTAAAGAGCTTTTAAATAATTCATTAATGCTAGTGACCCCTCTAACAAAAATTATTGGTTATGATTTAGCATCAAAAGTAGCTCTCAATGCTTATAATAAAAATATTTCACTCAAAGAGTCTTGCCTAGAACTTACCTCTCTGTCTGAGAGTGAGTTTGATAAGTATACTAATCCTAAAAATATGGTTTAGTGAATTTGATGGATGAGATAATTATCTTCAGATTTAAATAATTCTTTTAAAAGATTATTAGTAATAAAGTGGCCTGTTTTAAAACCTTTGTACTGACCTATGATAGGATATCCAGCTAAGTAGAGATCACCTACAACGTCTAAAACTTTATGTCTCATCAATTCATTTTCATATCTCAAACCATCTTTGTTTAAGGGTTTACAATCTTTAATCACAATAGCATTATCTAACGATCCACCTTTGATTAGGTTTTGAGATTTTAAATATTCAATTTCATGATAGAAGCCAAATGTTCTAGCTTTTGAAATTGAATCAATGTAGTTACCATTTAAATTTTGAATAGTTATATCTTGATCTTCATATTTTCCGTCAAAGTTAGATTGGAGATAAATATTAAGACCTTCGTTTACACTTTCATTAGGTAATAATTCAGCAAAGCCATAATCACATTCAAACCTTACAGGTTTTTTAATTTCTAAAATGTTTTGATAATTAATTTGTTCTTTTAGACCTGATTTTGATATCTCATCAACAAAAATTTTGGAGCTACCATCTAGGATAGGAACTTCTAAGTTATCAATTGATATCTCGCAATTATTTATATGCAATCCAGCTAAAGCGCTTAAAAGATGTTCGACAGTTTTTACTTCAATATCATCCAATCCTAAATTAGTTGAAAATTTTGTAGAGACTACATGATCCCATCTCGCTGGAATAATTTTGCCTAAATCTGTTCTATTAAAGAAAATACCTGTGTTTTCTTCGGCCGGCTTAAGTATGATATTTGTATTGACACCTGAATGAAGACCAACTCCAGAAAATGATATCGGTTTCTGGATACTAAAATTTCTCATATAATTAGATATTAAGAAAAATCACCGAAAGTATTACTTTATAATTGTAAAACTTTGTATTGGGTTGAGAATTATTGGGTTGAGCCTTTTCTTAGGTATGAAGGGGTATCTATATCCTCAAGAAGCTCATTTTCTGCATTAATTTCTGTAATATCTGAAATCTCTGTGCCTTCAATATGAGCAAGAGAATTATCGCTTCTTGTTTCTTCAACTACATCGCTAAAAAGAAATAAATTTGGATCTGTTTTGGTCTTTTTGGCTTTAATTTTTTTATCTTTAGAGGAGTTTTGTTCAGAAACCTCTTTTTTATCTTTATCAGAAGACATTAAGTTGGACAGCATGCTAAAAAATCCAGTTTTTTTCTTCTCTTCTAAATTTTTATAATTAACAGATATTTCCTCTTCTTTTTCGGTTTTAATTTCTTCAACTATCTCTGAAATATCCTCATCTTGGGGTGATAAATTAAATTCAGTACTATTAAGATTATTTTCTGTTTTTAATTCACTCTTATCTTCAGCCATTGACTCGGTTTCCTTTGAGTCATGAGAAGTTTCACCGGAGAGCTTACTTTGGATAGAACCGAAACCAGAATTATTATTTTCAGTTTCTGGATAATATAAAATTTTTTTACCTGTAGCTTCAATACCGGTTGCAAAAATACTAATTTTCAATTTGCCCTGTAAAGTCTCATCAATTAATGAACCAAAAATAATATTTGCATCAGGGTTAACACTTTGTCTAATGATATTTGCAGCATGATCTACTTCTAAAAGTGTCATATCATTGCCGCCTGAAATATTAACAATAACACCTTTTGCTGTATTCATATCAATATTTTCAATAAGAGGATTAGTTAACGCTAGGTTGGAAGCCTCTACTGCTTTGTTATCGCCTTCTGCTACAGCCGTGCCCATCATTGCAAATCCCATTTCTTTTATTACTGTTCTTACATCAGCAAAATCTAAGTTTATCAAACCAGGTTGAGTAATTAAGTCGGTTAAACCTTTTACACCATCAAATAAAACATTATCAGCTTTTCTAAATGCTTCAGCAAAAGATGTTTGTTCATTTGAGACCTTAAATAAATTTTGATTGGGAATAATTAAAAGAGTATCAACATTATTTTTTACATCCTCTAGACCTTGAAGGGCTAAGTTCATTCTTTTAGTTCCTTCAAAATTGAATGGTGTTGAAACTATAGCTACCGTTACGATGCCAAGTTTTTTTGCAATACTGGCTATTACCGGAAGTGCGCCAGTTCCTGTGCCTCCGCCAAGTCCTGCTGTGATAAATAGCATATTTGTATTTCTTAATTCTTCAGAGATTAAATCTATACTTTCTTCTGCAGCCTCTTTACCAACTAACGGATCAGCACCAGCACCTAATCCTTTGGTTTTTTCAAGGCCTAGTTGAATGCGATTATAGCAAAGTGAGTTTTCTAAGGCTTGGGCATCGGTATTAGCAACAATAAATTCAACATTATTTAAATTTGATTGAATCATATTATTAACAGCATTGCTTCCTGCCCCTCCAACACCCATAACAGTTAAAGATGGTTTTAAGTTTTTTTGATCTAGTACTGGTTCTATATCTAGTGTCATTTTATCCCCGCAAATATCTACTTATAGTAGGTCTACGAATCTTTTGTACCATATTTTGTTTGAAAAAGAATCAATTTTTTTTAAAAAGTCTTCCTTTTCTAAAGTTTTATGTGATTGCAGCCAGTAAGCACAATATATGGACATAAAGCTTGAGTCATTTAAAACTCTTGGTATTCCTGAAGAACTAGGAGGTTCTAATATTTGAATATCTTGACCAAATTTACTTCGAAAATAAGTTTGGAACTTTTTAATTTTAGCCCCACCACCTGTAAATAAATAAGAATAAAAATTTTTATCTTCAGGTAAGATTTTAAAAATTAAATTAAAAATTTCATCAAGACGCGAAATTACAATTTTTTTAATATAGTCATGTTCAATTTTATTTTTAATATTATTCCCAAACTCCTCCCAAACAGGAATTTCTATAGTTGGGTTCCTATCATCATATAAATCAATTGTTGAAATTTTTAATTTTTCAGCAAAATCAAAACTTATGTTAAGCATTTTAACTAGATCATCAGAAATTAATTTACACCCTATCGGGATTGTTTTTATAAACGAAAGTTGTTTATTTTTTACCATAATTATATTTGTATGATTAAAACCAAAATCAATTAAAGCTACATTATTTTTTGTAATTTTTTTATTTTTCATATAAAAGAAATATGAAGTCGTTGTATCTAAAAAGTTAACAACTTTAATTTGAAGCTTTTGAAAAACATTCATTAAAATATTTATTTGTTTTTCCTCAATTAAAGAAACTAGAGAAACCATAGATAACTTATTACAAATTAGACCAATTGGATTATCAGTAATCAAATTATCATCAATTTGATAATGAGATGTATATATATTTTGATTGTATTCAGAATTTTTATTTAAATTAAATTTAGATAATTTCCTTAAATCAT
>CABYWI010000029.1 GCA_902522585.1 uncultured Alphaproteobacteria bacterium | reverse complement strand
TAGCTCTAGCGGTATTTTTATTTGTTACAATTCTGGGCTTTGTTAAACATGGCTTAAAGTTTTTTGGTTTCTTTGTAATCCCTGGTTTACCAATTTATATGCTGCCACTTTTAATACCTATTGAGGTGATTTCATATTTATCTAGACCAATAAGTCTATCTGTTCGACTTTTTGCTAATATGCTTGCCGGTCATACTCTCTTAAAAGTTTTTGCTGGCTTTGTTTCTGCTTTAGGTTTTTTTGGAATTTTGCCATTAGTATTTATTGTTGCCTTAACCGGCCTAGAAATACTAATAGCTTTTTTACAAGCATATGTTTTTGCTATATTAACATGCTTGTATATTAACGACGCTTTACACTTACACTAGATGAACATAAGGAGGTATATATGGAACTAGTAGAAGGACTTAAATATTTAGGCGCTGGATTAGCCGTGATTGGTGTGATTGGTGCTGGTATTGGTATTGGTAATGTTTTTGCAGCATTTATTACTGCAGTAGGTAGAAATCCTGCAGCAAGAAATGAAGTTTTTACCATGACAATGTTAGGTTTTGCCCTTGTTGAAGCTATTGCTCTTTTCGCTCTAGTTATCGCACTAGTGATTTTATTCTCATAATTCATATTAAATAAAATCACTAAATGCCTCAATTAGAACAAGTAGAGTTCTTTATATCTCAGCTTTTTTGGCTGGGCGTATTTTTTGTCATACTATTTTTAGTCTTGACTTACTTCACGCTACCTAAAATTAGAGCTTTTTTGAACAAGAGAGATGAATTTGTTCAATCTCACATCTCAAAACAAGATGAATTAATCAAAAAGGCTGAGCAACTAGTAGAAAACTACGAACAAAAACTCAATGAGGCCAAAAACCAAGCAAGTCAGATTATTGCTGAAGCAAAAGAAAGCGCTCTTCAAGAAAGTGAAAAGTTAATTAAAGCTACTGAAGATAAAATTCAGCAAGAAATAAAAAACACTGAGGAAAGAGTAAGTAAAGAAAAGAGCCTTGCTATTGAAGAACTAAATGACCAGTTAAAAGACTCTGCTTCAACTTTTTTATCTAAAATAACTAGCTTTGATAAAGGAAATATAAAGGTATAGAGATGTTTGAAGACCCAAAATTCTGGCTTACAGTTTCATTTATATTATTTGTTATTTTGATGATTAAACCTTTCAAATCCATGATGATTGGAGGTCTAGATCAAAAAATTGAAGAGATAAAATCTAATATAAACTCCTCTCTTCAATCTTTTTCTGAAGCAGAAATTAAATTAAAAGAAGCAGAAAAACAAACAGAGGATTTGGATAATAAGATTCAAGAATTATTAAATTCTGCTAAATCTCAAGCTGAATCTGTGTATAAAAATATTATTGATAAAACATCACAAACTATTTCTTCTAAAGAAAAAAACTCCCTAGAAAGAATAAAACAAATAGAAATTTCTGCTATACAATCAATTAAAAACCAAGCATCTTTAGAGCTCAATAATATGATAACTTCTTATC
This sequence comes from uncultured Alphaproteobacteria bacterium, assembly GCA_902522585.1. GTDB lineage: Bacteria > Pseudomonadota > Alphaproteobacteria > HIMB59 > HIMB59 > HIMB59. Next base: position 8,849 of record CABYWI010000029.1, on the reverse strand, counting down.
TGTCCAATCTTTCTGATGAAGATAGAACAAAGGTTCTAAATAAAAGCGTATCCGATTTTAAAGAGTTAAATTAGAAATTATAATTTTTAGTTTAAAGATAAAAATATTTTTAAACCCTCTTCATATACTTTACGATCTATGATTATTTTATCTTTATAGGCATAAAGACTGTTAATATTATTATCAGTCAAATTAAATTGAATATTTTTCTCAAATTTATATTCATATAATTTAGATGTCTCTTCTTTGTTTGTTATGAAAACCCAAAAGTCAAAAACATGTATTTTTTCATCTAAATCTACTTTTTCTAAATTAATATTATAATCAATCTCAAAAACAGCTTGGGTAGGTTGATTTTCAACATAATAACAAGAAATTTTGTAATCATTACTAAGTGATATAATTGAATTATAGATATTTAATTTACTACCTGGGGCTAATATTAGAGATTTAGGGCAATCTAAATAGAAAATTTCATTCTTTTTAGAAAAGAGTTTTTTATCGCTACAGGATAAAAGCATAAAAGAAGATATTATTATCAATATAATTGATTTGAACATTAAGATAATTAATACTATTAAATTATCATGAAAACACGAATTCTTTTTTAGATAATTTTATTATAATGGCAGTTTACACAAAAATACAAAAACAAGATATTAATTTTATATTTCAACAATTTAATGGAATAGCAAGCTTAAATGGCATTGTAGAGGGTGTTGAAAATACAAATTATTTAATAACTACAAATGATAAAAAAAAATTTATTTTCACCATTTTTGAGAAAAGAACAAAAAATTCAGATTTGCCATTCTTTCATGATGCTATGAATGAGTTTAACGAGAAGGGTATTAATTGTCCTGTCCCAATAATCATAGAAAATAAAGATATCTTTAATGTCAAAGGAAAGCCCTGTGCTGTTTACTCTTTCATAGAGGGTCATCAAATTAATTTATTAAACGATCTATCAATGGTTTCTTTAGGAAAAAACATTTCAAAGATTCACAAAGTTGGCATTCAATCAAAACTACAAAGAAAAAATGACATGCTCACACTCTCTAGTTGGAATTATATTTTAGAAAAGTTTAAACAGTATGACGGTAAAAGTAAAACTGAGATAAAACATGTTATTAATGCTATAAAAGATTTAAGAGACAAATTTCCAAAAACACTAAGAACCTCATTAATTCATGGGGATCTTTTTAAAGATAATATATTTTTTCAAAATAATGAGGTATCGGGTTTTATTGATTTCTTTTTTACTTGCAGTGATACCGTTGTATACGATTTGGCAACATTGATTAATGCTTGGTTTTATGATGGTGAACAGTTTGATGAATATCACTTTAAAATTTTTTTTAATCATTATTTTGAGTCAATATCGTGGTCAAATGAGGAAAAAAATTATTTGAATTTTTATTTAAAAGTAAGTGCTATAAGGTTTTTTCTAACTAGAATTCATGATCAATATTTTAATAAAAAAGGTGAGGTAAATCATAAAAACCCTCTTGAATTCTTTAATATTCTTAATTTTCATGAAAAAAGAAATTTACAGGATTTCTTTTGATTGAAATTTACACAGATGGTTCATGCTTAGGAAATCCTGGCACAGGAGGTTGGGCTTTTCTAATTTTAAATAAAGGAATAATTACAAGTCATTTTGGCTATCAACTAGATACTTCAAACAATCAAATGGAGCTAATAGCTGCAATTAATGCTTTAGAATTTATAAAAGAAAAAAGTGAGATTACATTATTTACTGATAGTAATTATGTTAAGAACGGCATTACTTCTTGGATAATTAACTGGAAAAAAAATAATTGGAAAAATTCACAGAAAAAAGAAGTTAAAAATAAAAATCTTTGGATTAAGTTAGATATTTTAAATTCTCAAAAAAAAATTATTTGGAAGTGGGTTAAAGCTCATGACATCAACGAATGTAATAACAGAGTTGACATTCTAGCAAGAGAGGCAGCTGAAAAATTAATTAAATCTAGCTTTGATTGAGTCTAAGGACTCTAAGTCTTGAACTGGTCCAATTGAAGAAAGTGTAATATTAGATTTAAGAATATTAAGTCTTGCCTTTTCTAAATCTTCAAGTTGAATGGCATCTATTTTTGAAATAATTTCTTCATGTGATATTATTTTATCGTGCATTAGATACTTTGATGCATTAGAGCGACACCTTCTTGAAGTACTTTCCTGACCCATTAGCAAAGAAGCTTTAAACTGAGCTTTGGCTCGTTGTAACTCCTCTGGTGTGAAATTAGTAGCACTTATATTTAGTTGATCACACAAGACAGGTATTAATTCTTTAACTTCTTTTTGACCAGTACCTGCATAAACTCCAAATATTCCAGAGTCAGAAAAAGAAGAAGTATAGCTAGCTACGCTATAAACTAAACCTCTCTTTTCTCTTATTTCCTGAAAGAGCCTGGAGGACATTCCTGAACCCAATACAGTTGAATAAACTGCAGTGGAATAATAGAGATCAGAGTAAAAATCCGCACCTTCAAAACCTATAATAATATTTACTTGCTCTAATTCTTTTTCTTTTCTAAATTCTCCTCCCTTGTAAGAGGCCTTTGGAGCGTGATCATCTTGACCATTGGGTAAATTGTCGAAATGTTTTTCAACAAGATCTAAAATTCGATCCTCTTGAAAATTGCCTGAAACTGAGAATGCCATTCTATCTGGTCGATAAAAACTTTTCATAAACCCCTCTACCTGATCTCGAGAAATAGACTTAACAATTTCACTTTTCCCTAATATAGATCTTCCCATTGGTTGGTTTGGGTAAGCTACCTCCTGCCATTTATCAAATACTACATCATCCGGGGTATCAAGATACATGCCAATTTCCTGAAGAATGACTCCTCTTTCTCTGTCTAATTCTTTCGCATCAAAAGTAGAATTTTGTAAAATATCACTAATGATATCGATGGATAAACCAATATCTTCTTTCAATACTTTCATGTAATAGGCAGTCACTTCTCTTGAGGTATAAGCATTAACAGCCCCTCCAACCATTTCTACTTCTTTTGCTATATCCAAAGCAGTTCTATTAGCAGTACCTTTGAAAGCCATATGCTCTAGAAGATGAGCCACTCCATTAACTTTTTCATGCTCATTTCGAGCTCCAACTTTGTTCCACATTCCTACTGAAACAGTCTCCACAGTGTCGATATAATCTGTAATAACAGTAAGGCCGTTGTTTAGTTTATGAATATTAGGCATTGCTTGAGATAAATTCCTTCAGAAGGTTATAATCATTTTTTAGTACTTCAAAATTTTCCTTACTCTTGAATTCAAAAGTTTTATCAAATTCAATTTCATGACCAAGAGATTTTGTTACAGTTTCTTGAAATTTTACTGGATGGGCACAAGCTAAGCACATAAAATTCTCTAAATTCATCTTTTCCGCACAAACTACCCCAACAGCAGTATGAGGGTCAATTAAAACTTTGTCACGATCAAAGTATTTTTTGATGCATTTTTCGACTTCATCTGATGTAGCATACTCTGACTCAAATTTACCCGCTAACTTTTTATGAACTATCTGATCTAGTTCTGGGTTATGTGTGCGATTTTTCATAGCTTGATATAAATGAGATAATTCCTCTGGACTAAATGACTCTGCTAAAATTCGTTCAAAATTACTTGAAATAGTTATATCCATACTTGGGCTATTAGTCTTAATTACATCAGTAAATGAAAAATCATTATTAGCTATAATTCGATGTAAAATATTATTTTCATTGGTTGCTATCACAAGGTTTCTTAATGGGAAGCCCATTGACTTTAGTAAGTGAGCTGAATACATATTTCCAAAGTTTCCACTGGGAACGACAAAGCTATCAATATCATGATTTAGATAAGCCCAAGCATAATAAATAGATTGGGGCAATATTCTAAACCAATTAATAGAGTTAATAGCTGTGAAATTATATTTAGTATTTAATTCTTGATCATTAAATGTTTTTTTAACTAAGTTCTGGCAATCATCAAAACTACCTTCAAGAGCAATATTAAATACATTACTTGCACCACTAGTGGTCATCTGCTTTCTTTGGAAAACAGATGTGGCATTATGTGGGTGGAGAATAAAAATATCTATATTTTGTATACCTTTAAAAGCATGAATTGCTGCAGAGCCAGTATCTCCTGAAGTAGCTCCAACGATAACTAGTTTTTGATTATTTTTTCTCAGATAAAGCTCGTAAATTTTTGCTAAAAGACACATAGCATAATCTTTAAAAGCTAATGTTGGCCCGTGAAATAGATTTAATAATTGATTTTCACCTAACTCAGTTATAGAGACAATTCCTTCATCAAAACTTTTATAAGCATCTGAAATGAGTTGTTTTATTTCTTCAGCTAAAAATAAATCTTTTAAAAAAGGGTATAAAACAAAATATGCGATTTCTTGATAATCAGCATTTTTTAAGTTTTTTATATCGCCTATAGAAAACTTTGGAATTTCTTTTGGAATAAATAAACCTCCATCTGGTGCTAAACCATATTTCAAAACTTTTTCAGAGCTAAAATTTATTTGATTATTACGAGTACTGATATAATTCATTGAATGAACCTATTTTTTAAGTGTCTTAAAAAATATGAAGAATTTAATGGCTCCCCAGAGATATCTTGTAACATTTCATCTGATGAATATAAAGAGGCCTTTTGATGGATGTTATTTTTTAGCCATTCAGTTACCTTACTAATACTTTCAAAACTCACATTATCAATAAAGGGTTGGTATCCAGGGCAACTAAATTTAATTTGAGATGAAATCATAGCTCCAATTGCATAAGTTGGGAAATAACCAAATATACCCTCATACCAGTGTATATCCTGCAAAACACCTACGGTATCATTGGGTAAATCAATATCTAGGAACTTTTTATAATATTCATTCCAGAGATGATGAATGTCTTTAAACTGAATTTTGTTATTAAAGATTTCTTTTTCTATTTCATATCGAATAAAAACATGAATAGGATAAGAGAATTCATCTGCACTTACCCTTATCGGATTTAATCTAACTGTGTGGTAATGTTCAATAAAAGATTGGTGCATTTCTTTTGACCCATCAAAGATATCGTTAAAAATCTGGAAATATGATTTTGTTTTAAAAATATGATTTTCATAAAATAAAGACTGACTTTCATGAACACTTAAGCTTCGAGCTTGACCAATAGGTTCATATAAAAAATCAGTTGGCCTATTTTGTTCATAAACTCCATGTCCAGTTTCGTGAAAAAGAGCAGAGAGAGTTTCTAATAAATTATCCTCAAACCTTGTAGTTATTCTTACATCTTTATTTGCTCCGCCACAAAATGGATGCATTGATTGATCAATACGACCATAATCAAAATTAAATCCTAATTCTTTTAACTTCTGATTAGTATGTTCAAAAATATCATCTTTAGACAGATCTGTTTTGTAAATAGTAGGACTACTGATCTTTTCTAAATTTAAATATTGAGGGATAATTTTTGTTTTAATGACCTCAAATAACTTGTCTATTTTATTTGAGTTGTAATCTCTGTCGTAATTTGAAATCAAAGCATCATAGGGATTTAAGCTTAATGAATTTGATAGCTGACTTGCCTCTTCATGAACAAGTAATAATAGCTCATCAAAATCTTTTTCAATTATCGATACATCGTTTTTTTCTCTAGCCTCTCTCCATAAGTGTTCACATTTTAATTTTTTTTTTACTAATCGTGATTTAAGTTGACCATCAACAGCATTTTCTTTTGTAATGATATTCTCCATAAGTAATAAATTCTTCTTGTCATAGTCATTTAAACTTCTATTTTTGTTTAAATTAATTTCTTCAATTATATTTTTATCTCTTAATTCTTGATCAATATATTCAGCCAATATTGACATCTGATCTGATCGAGACTCTATACTTTTGGAAGGTAAGTTTGTAGCGTTATCCCAAAAAAGAATTCCACTAATATCATTTAAGACGTAATAGTTTTTGAAGTATCTTTTTAATTTATCCATAATGTTTTCTTCTTATGATTAATATCATGATTGCACTTGAGAGACTTAATAAAAACCAAGTTATGGAATAATTCAGATGATTGTTTCTTAAAAAAGCAAGGGGATTAATGTCAGGTTTAATTCTTGAGTCAAATAATACAAAGTAATAACTAGAATTAAAATTTGATTTGTAATACCTCTCTAAGTCAGATTTTAGAATGGAAAACCAGACGTTATCATTTAGTTGATTTTCTGGAACAAAAAATTGTCTTTTATCCATTAAATGACGGGTATAGGCATAGAAAAAGTCTTGGTTTTCAATCTCTTCTAAAATATTTTTTATATTTTCTGGATCTTTATCAGAAATCCACCCTAGGTTTATAACAGAGTAGAAATTATCATTATAAGTTAATGGTAATACTGCATGATAACCCACCTTACCCTGTTGTGTTTTGGACTCTAAAAAAATTGGGTTTTCGATAAAATCAAAATCATTATTTAAGCTAACAGTTATTAATTCTTCGTATTGTTCATTATTATCAAAATTCTTAGGCGCATTAATTGAATTATTGATATTTTCGATTAGATCATTTTTCCAATTAAGTCTATATAACTGCCATACTCCTAAAATAAAAGTTACAAAACTAATTAAGATAAAAATAAATGTAAGTGATCTTAATTTCATGGATTAAATAGAATTAAAAATAAACTGGGAAGTGAGAAGAGTCTTATCTTCCCCACCAGTAAATAGCTATATATAAAAATAGCCATACAACATCAACAAAATGCCAGTACCATGCTGCAGCTTCAAATCCAAAGTGTCTTTCAGGAGTTAAATGGCCTTTTCTAGCTCGCATTAAGCAAACAAGTAAAAAGAGAGTACCTACTAAAACATGGAAGCCGTGGAAACCTGTGGCCATATAAAATGTTGATGGATAGATCCCTTCAGTAAATCCAAAAGTTGCATGTTGATACTCATATATTTGTAATAAAGTAAAAATACCCCCTAAAAATACAGTTAGATAAAGACCTTGAAGAGCTTCTTCATTATGTCCTTCTCTTACAGCATGATGGGCCCAAGTACATGTTGTGCCTGACAATAAAAGTATTAATGTATTTAAATAAGGAATATCGAGTGGATCAAATGTTTCTATGCCCTCTGGAGGCCATATACCAATTCCTAAAGAGCCAGTAAAGACATCTTTGTAATCTTCAATAAAAGCTTTTGGGAGTAAGCTAGCATCAAAAAAAGCCCAAAAGAATGCAACGAAGAACATTACCTCTGAAGTAATAAACAAGGCCATTCCCCATCGTAGGCCTATTTCAGTGATTGAATTATGAACTTTTAAGAAGGTGCTCTCTTTAATGATGTCTCTCCACCACATAAACATAGTAAAGAGTATAAGCCCTAACCCGACAAACATTGGCCAAAGCATTTCATAATGCATATATAGAATAGCGCCCGAAACTAGGAACAATGCAGAAAAAGCGCCAACCAGTGGCCACGGGCTAGGATTAACCAAGTGGTACTGATGCTTTTTTTCTGAATCTCTAAAAGTTAAATCAACCATTATTTAGATATTTCATTCTTTTTTCTCAAAAAAGGTATATGACAAAGTGACATTCTTAACTTTTTTAGCCTCAGGGTCCTCTAAAATCAAGGGGTCAATATAAAAGGTTACTGGGAATTCTACAACTTCACCAGGTTTAATTTCTTGATCTTGAAAACAGAAACATTCTATTTTGAGTAAGTAAGGGCCAATCTTTGGTGGCAATACGTTAAAAATAGAAGTTCCAGTATTAGGCATTGAAGAATTATTTTGAGCTTTAAAAGTAACATCGTATTTTACCCCTTCAGTAATTATCATTTTATCTGGGGCCTCAAAGTTCCAATCTAGTCCATCATTCACTTGAGAGGAAAAAACAACTTTCATTTCTAATTCACCCATCTTAGGGTCTATTTGCTCTATTAAATTATTAGTTTCCTGATTGAAACCCTGAAAACCAGTTATATCACAAAAAAGTCGATACAATGGAACTGAAAAAATTACCAAGCTAGACATAAAAAACAAGATTAGTATCAATAAAATTAGAGTCTTGTATTTACGAGAGTTTTTCAAATACCAGATTTAATTCTTTGAATAGTGATAAAATAAAAACTCACGACTAGACAAAGCAAGATAATCAAAACTATGAGATTTTTTTTCTTTTTTTTCATTAAAAAAAACGATCGATAACAGTTAGAAGGAAAATCAAGAATAAATAAATAATAGAAAAACCAAATAATTTAATTGAGTCTTTTTTTAAATTTTGTGACTTATTAAGCTTAATAAGTTTAAAAACAAAATAACTATTCAATAAATTTGAAGTTACAAAAAATATCATTCCTGTAAAACCGAAGATAAAAAGTAAATTAGTAGAAACAATCATCAAGAATGTATAAATATTCATCATTTTCAAAGTTTTTTGAATACCATGTTTGACGGGATACATAGGAACGTCTGCATTTGAATAATCTTGACATCTATATATTGCCAGTGCCCAAGAATGTGGGGGGGTCCAAAGAAATATAATAAGACATAAAATTATTGGGTATAAGATCATCTCATTTGAAATGCTAATCCATGCAATAACTGGGGGAAGAGCTCCAGCCAAGCCTCCTATTACAATATTTTGTGAAGTTCGATATTTTAAAAACATTGTGTAAAAAACAGAATAATAGAGAATGGTAAATGCTAATAAAACAGCCGCTTGAATATTTGTAAAAAAGAATAAAGCTACCACTGAGAAAAAAGAAAAAACTAAACCTATTGCTAAAGCGGTATTGGCTGAAATGTTACCTGCAGGAATTG
>CABYWI010000028.1 GCA_902522585.1 uncultured Alphaproteobacteria bacterium | reverse complement strand
AAATTGAACAAACTGGCTATTGTTAACCATTCCTCCATCAACTTTAATTTTTTTTATTTTAATGCCACTATCTTTTTCCATCGCTGAGATTAAATCTTTCGTTTGGTAAGCAACACTATCTAGAGTTGCTTTAACTAGTTCGGGAATACCCGTGTTACGAGTAAGTCCAAAAAGAGCACCTCTTGCTTCTCCATCCCAATAGGGAGCACCTAATCCCACAAACGCAGGCACCAAATAAACATTTTGTGAAGAGTCATTTTTTAAGTAGAGTCCTTCAGTCTCTTTTGCATTTTTAATAATTTTAAGTGAGTCTCTTAGCCATTGAACAGCAGCTCCCGCAATGAATATCGATCCCTCAAGAGCGTAAGTATTTTTTCCTTTAATACGGTAAGCAATTGTAGAAAGTAATTTATTTCTAGAATATTTTAATTTTGAACCTACATTCATGATCATAAAACAACCAGTTCCATAAGTTGATTTTATGGAACCAGGTTCTAAACAGGCTTGACCAATCGTTGCAGCTTGTTGGTCTCCAGCTATGCCTTGAATCGGAATATTATTTCCAAATTTTGTTGTCTGACCGAAATCATCTGCACTATCTTTTACAACTGGAAGAATTTTTTCTGGTACCTTAAATATTTGAAGCATTTCTTTTGACCATTGATTTTTTTTAATATCAAAAAGCATTGTTCTCGAAGCATTGGTCGCTTCTGTATAATGACTTTGACCATCAGTTAATTTCCATAATAGCCAAGTATCTATAGTGCCAAATAATAACCTATCTTTTTTTAGTAATTCTTTTGCAGCTTTAACGTTTTTTAAAAGCCAATTAATTTTTGATGCTGAAAAATATGAATCTACAACCAACCCTGTAGTTTTTTGTATTTTTTTTGCAAAACCATTTTGTACAAGATTTTTACAAAATTTAACTGTTCTTCTATCTTGCCAGACAATCGCATTATAAATAGCCTTACCATTAATTTTATCCCAAAGGACTGTCGTCTCTCTTTGATTTGTTATTCCAATAGACTTTATTTGATTTGGTTTGATCTTAGCCCTACGAATAGCATCTTTGGCTGTAAACAAAACAGATTGATATATTTCTTCTGGATCATGTTCAACTTCACCATCCCTTGGAAAGATTTGCTTAAACTCTTTTTGACTAGAGGATATAAAATTAAATTTCTTATCGAAAATAATTACACGGGTTGAAGTGGTACCTTGATCAATTGAAAGGATATAATTTTTCATGATACCTTATTATAATGATTATAAATATTTTTTTAAAACATCATTTAAGCTATTGATTTTATTTTTTGGAAAATTGATGCCTAGTTTTGTTCTTCGAAATAGAATATCTTCAGCGCTTGAAGCCATTTCTTCTTTTACAAGATAAGCTATTTCAAACTCATATAGATCTTCAGTGATTTTAGCCCCGCCATTTCCAGAACTAATAAAATAAGAATAAAGTTTAGAGATTTGATTGCCATATGATTGGCTAAATCTTTGCATCATACCAATCGGGAGGAGATTATTAAATTCTTCCGATGTAAAAGTTCCTGCTCCGGGTAGCTGTTCTTTATCTGTCCAAGTTGTATTTTTGATTGAAATTACAGCAGATAATTTTTCCAGAGCATGCTCAGCAAGCTTCCTGTAAGTGGTTAATTTTCCACCAAATATGGAAAGAATAGGGGCCCCATTGACGTCTAAATCAAATTCATAGTCCCTTGTTACTTTAGAGGCACTTTGGTTAAAATCCTCTAACAAAGGTCTAATGCCAGCATAAGTCCAAACAATGTCAGACTCTGAAATTTGATTTTTTAAAAAACTGTTTACAGCATTTAACAAATAAGACTGTTCTTCAGATGTAATTGTGGGATTGAGATAGCTGTCCACTTCTGTGTCTGTAGTTCCAATAAGAGTAAATTTATTTTGATAAGGGATCATAAAAACTATTCGCCTATCATCTTGTTGAAGTATGTAAGCTTGTTCTCCTTCATAAAGTTTTTTTACAATTAAATGACTTCCCTGAACTAAACGCAGAGATTTATTTGTCTGAACCTTACAAATATCTTTTAAAATATTTAAAACAAACGGACCAGATGCATTGATTATTGTTTTTGTCTTAATAATTTTTTTATCACTAAGCTCAACCTCCCAATAATCATCATATCTAATAGCATTTGTTACTGATTTGTTGAGAATAATTTCTGCACCTCTATTTAAAGCATCTTGTGCATTTAAAAGAACTAGGCGTGCATCATCGATAGACAAATCTGAGTATTCATAGCCTTTTTGAAAATTTTCTTTTAAGGGATTATCACTATAATCATTTTGTAGATTTACATATTTTGACTTAGGCAGAGTGATGAAACCTCCTAGCCAATCATAAAGAAGAAGCCCCATTCTAATTAACCATACTGGTCTTAGATAAGAGACATGAGGCATTACAAATCTGATTGGTTTTGATATATGGGGGGCAATAGACTTGATCACCTCTCTTTCTTTTAAAGACTCTCTAACTAGCCTAAATTCATAATTCTCTAAATATCTTAACCCTCCATGAATTAATTTTGTTGACCATGAGGATGTTTGAGAAGCCAAGTCTCCTTTTTCAACCAAGGTTACATTTAAACCTCTTCCAACAGCATCTCTTGCGATGCCAACTCCATTAATACCACCTCCGATGATTAATATGTCTTGCATGTTTTTATTTTATATAAGATCTTTGCTGTATTTATCAATACAACCTAAATATTGCATTATATCTAAATAAGAAAATCTATCTCTCAAATAATAAGCATTTTCAACAGCATTTTGGAAAAAATCATCAGGAATATTCAAATCACCGTTAGTACAAGCAGCACCACAGTTAATAAATGACTTTTTGATTTTATCGGTCTGAACTGCAAATTTAATTATTGTCTTTTTATAATCGCTCCAATTATTGACTAACTTTTTGTTGATATCAGTGAGAGACTTTTTAGTGAATAGTTTATTTTGGAATTGCTTGTGTAGATTAGACCCAGAATCTTTGCCAAAAATATTTTCAAAAATTATTAAGTCAAAATTAATTTCTAGAAATTGAGGAGTTTTTGAGCTGTTTAAAATATCATTTTGCATTTTTGATAATAAAAGTGTTGCTATCCCTACTTGTTCACCATGTAGAGATCCAGGATGTTCATCTCCCATAAACATATCTATATAATGACTGATAAGATGCTCTCCCATACTTCCAGCATGAGTAGAACCTATAATGATTGCAGCTATTCCATTAAGTAGTGTCATTCTCGATAATGCGGCCAATGTTTCTTCATCTCCTGTTAAAATTTTTTGTGAATGATTTAAAAGAATATTTTCATCTTCATATTGTAAAGCAAAGGGAGTTTCATCATAAAAAGTTTCTAATAAAAAATGAGAAGTAAGCCAATCAACTTGGCAAGTTGTTCTGCATAAAACATCCCCTAGAGCACTTCTTAAAAGACGAGCAGGAGCGCTTTTTAAATTATCTAAATCAATTACAATTGCTTCAGGTATTTTTGATTTGATTGAGATTTTAATGCCTCCCTCCGTCAATGAAACCGTTGATGTAGTTGCTGCAGCTGAAAGGGAAGATAAGTAAATATATAGTCCTTGATTATTTTGATTTGAGATAAATTTACATAGATCAATTACTGAACCTGAACCTATGCAGACTATATTGTCGTATTCTTTGAATGAACTAGCTAATGAAGAAGCATAATCAATAGTAGATTGATAATTTTCTAATATTTTAACTTCGTAATTTATTTTCTCCTGGTTAAATTTTTCTTTAACTTTATTTCCAAGGGACTCAAAAGATTTTACACCACTAATTATTAAATTTTTTTTATTTTCAAACTTTTCAAAATGTTGAAATTTATATTTTAAAAGTGAAGGAGTAATTACAATCTCCTCAATAGGAAGTTTGATATTTTTTCTTGAAAAAGGACTTTGATATTCACCTGTTAGTAACTTTTCAATTATCCCTATTTTATTGATCATTCCATAACTTTTTTAACATACTTGTAACAAAAATGATGTTTTTTTTAACATAGATTTTGATAAATTAATTAATAGGAAAAAATAAGGAGGATAATTATGTCTCATTCAAAGATGAAGAGTGCTATTGACACTTTCCTTAAAGGACAAATGTCTAGACGTGATCTCCTAATCAAAGCAGGTAGATATGGTATTGGTTTTGCTGCATTAACGAAGTTAATGGGTATGCAAGTAACTAGTGCTTTAGCTGCACAAGACTTTGATTGGAAGAAGCATAGTGGCACTACAATTAAACTTTTGATGAATAAACACCCTTACATGGATTCCATGATAGCAGAGCTTGATAACTTCAAGGCGCTAACAGGAATGAATGTCGAATACGATATTTTTGCCGAGGATGTTTACTTTGATAAAGTAACAGCTGCATTATCATCAGGTTCTTCAGAGTATGATGCTTTCATGACTGGTGCCTATATGACTTGGACCTATGGTCCTGCGGGATGGTGTGCTGATTTAAATGATTTTATTCAGGACTCAAACAAAACTAACCCAAGCTATAACTGGAATGATGTAGTAGGCAATTTAAGAGATGCTTGCTCATGGAGTGGTGTGGCAGGAGATGCTCCTGGTGCAGCTGGTTCTAAACAGTGGTGTATGCCTTGGGGTTTTGAGTTAAATAGTGTTACTTATAACCAAAGATACTTCGAGAAGGCAGGTATGAAGCCACCTGGAGATCTTGTTGAAATGACCGATCAAGCAGAATACTTCACTAAAAATGCCGGATCAAATGAATGGTCTTACGGTATTGGAACCAGAGGTAGTAGAAGTTGGGCAACAATCCACCCAGGGTTTATGTCTGCTTATGCAAACTATGGACTAACTGATTTTGAGAATAATGGCGGAAAATTAAAAGCTGCTATGAACTCTCAGGCCTCTAAAGACTTCCACAAACAGTGGGTGAAGATGATCTCATCTTCTGGACCTGCTAACTGGTCTGGTTATACTTGGTATGAAGTTGGAAATGATATTGGAGCAGGTGCTTCAGCAATGATTTTCGATGCTGATATCTTAGGTTACTTCTTTAACGGTAACCCTGATAACAAAGAGGCTGGAAACTTTGGTTTCCATGGATTTACTCCGAACCCAAGCGCAAGTGCACCAACACCGAACGTATGGATCTGGTCATTAGCTATGAGCAACTTCTCCAAAAAGAAGGATGCAGCATGGTACTGGATGCAATGGTGTAACGGCCCTGAAAACGCTATGGCTGGTGGTGTAAAACACAACCAAGTGAACCCTGTTAGAGAGTCTGTATGGGCTTCAGGTGATTTTGACGATAAAATTCGTGGAACATCTCCTGGATATATGGAGCAATACAATAGCTCTATTGATGGATCAAAAATCCACTTTACAGCTCAGCCACTATTCTTTGAAACAACAACAGAATGGGCAGCAGCTCTTCAAGAAATGCAAACAGGATCAAATGTCGATGAGACATTAGATAAGTTAGCATCAAAGATAGACCGCATGATGAAGGATGTGGGACTAGCTTAATAACCTCCTTGATTTCTACACCGTTTTATTTTTTATAAAGCGGTGTAGAATAACTATAATGAAAATTAATCGGAAACTTTTTCCATACGTTCTCACTTTACCTGCTCTATTAGTTTGTGTTGGAATACTCATACCTTTTTTTACAGCAGTTTATTATTCACTGCAAAGATACAACTTAAAAATGCCTCATATGAAAGGCTTCATTTGGTTTGATAATTATGTAAACATTTTCACCGATCCCTCTTTTTGGAATACTATAAAAGTTTCTTTAACTTATACTTTTTTTACAATCATCATCGAGCTTTTGCTTGGACTAGGAATAGCTTTGTTATTAGCAAAGCGTAATTGGTTGAACAATATCTTAGGAGTTTTATTAGTTCTTCCTCTCATGATAGCACCTGCTCTTGCATCGTTGATTTGGAGATTATTAATTAATCCAAACTTTGGTATCGTAAACTACCTTTTATCATTTATTGGTCTAGATGATTTTACTTGGGCTAGTCACCCAGATACTGTTTTATTTACTTTGATCATGGTAGATGTGTGGGTTTTCACTCCATTTATAATGATCCTTCTCCTGGCAGGTTTGAGATCGTTGCCAAGACAGCCTTTTGAGGCAGCGGAGTTAGACGGCGTTCCAGAGTATTACAAATTTTTCAGAATTACTCTTCCAATGCTCTTCCCGTTCATTTTAACTGCTTCTTTATTTAGACTATTAGAAAGCATCCAACAGTTTGACATTATCTATGCTCTTTCTCAGGGAGGGCCAGGCGAAAGTAGTATGGTCTTTCAAGTTTCAGCATATTTGCAGACTTTTCAGTACACGAACATTGGTAAAGCAGCGGCCATGATGGTTGTTTTATGGGCAATTTGTTATTTCTTGTGTCATGTTTTTGTTAAGCAATGGCATAAACTAAAAATCAAAACTAAGGGTGAGTTGCTTCAATGAAATTTAATATATGGTTTTTATTAAAGATACTCGCATATATTGCGATTATTATGTTTTTTCTTTTTCCTATAGCTTGGATATTTAACATGTCGTTTATGACAAATGACGAAATTTTAAGAAAAGTGCCTGTGTTGTTTTATGAACCTACTTTTAAAAATTACATCGGATTGTGGGAAGGAGAAATTGCTATAGAAGGCTTTGCCACAATGTATGTTTTTTTCAAACAAAATCTAATTAACAGTGCGATACTTTCTGTAGGTTCAGTTTCAGTAACCTTATTGCTTGGGGTTCCTGCAGCTTACGCTTTTGCAAGATATAAATTTAAAGGAGGTGAGGATATTGCCTTCACACTTTTAAGTTTTAGATTCGCTCCTGCTCTTTTAATTATACTTCCATTAAATTTATATTTTTCGAAAATTGGTCTTTACGATAGTTATTTTGCTTTAATTTGGGTTTATCAATTAATAACCCTTCCATTACTACTATGGATAGTCAGAGGTTATTTTGAGGATATTAGCCCTGATATTGAATACGCATATCGCTTAGATGGGCATTCATGGTTTCAATCTTTTTGGAGAATTTCAATTCCCCTTGCTAAGCCGGGAATAGCAGCTGCATCACTTCTTTGTTTTATTTATGCTTGGAATAATTTTGTTTTTGCTCTTATCTTAGGTTCGAGTCAAATTCAACCAGTTACTGTTGGCGCGTTAGCTTTCATTACCGCTAGTGCAATACCATATGGTTTAATTGCTTGTGGTATTGTTGTTTCTGTTTTACCCACTTTAATTTTAGCTCTATTTATTCAAAAATATCTCGTTCAAGGACTAAGCCTTGGTGCGATTAAAGGGTAAACATGTCTTATTTAAATTTAGAAAATTTATCCAAAAGTTTTAAAGACGACAAAGTCATATCAAATTTAAATGCAAAAATTGATAAGGGTGAATTTTTTGTAGTTTTTGGACCATCTGGATCTGGAAAGACTGTGTTACTAAGACTTCTGTCTGGGATTATGTTGTTGGATAACGGTGAAATTGAAATGAATAGTCAAGTTATCAATGAATTCCAACCTGAAGAGAGGGATATATCCATGGCCTTTCAAAACTTTGCTCTTTACCCACATATGAAAGCATATGACAACATCGCAAGCCCATTAAGAGCAAATAATATGAATATACCTGATGATGAAATTGACCAAAAAGTAAAAGAAGTGGCTAGTCTTTTAAAAATAGAACATGTTTTAAACCAATTTCCAAAAGAATTATCAAATGGTCAAAAGCAAAGAACATCGTTGGCCAGAAGTCTAATTAGCAAACCTTCAGTTGTTTTATTAGACGATCCTTTGAGAAATGTTGATGCAAAGATTAGGTTTGAAATGAGGCTTGAGCTACCAAGAGTTTTGAAGGAATTTAATACAACAGTAATCTATGTAACCCAAGATTTTAGAGAGGCTATGGCTTTAGGGGATAGAATTGCAGTTCTTTATGATGGTAAGTTTAATGATATAAACTCTCCTAAAAATATTTATCAAAATCCTTCCTCATTGACTACGGCAAAACTTTTTGGAGATCCTACAATAAATAATTTTGATGCAAATATTAAAAAACAGAATGATTTTGTTCATGTTGAAGTTAAAGGTGAACAATTTAAATTGAAACGTAAAACTAATATTCAAGATGGTGATTGTATTATTGGCATTCGACCAGAGGATATAATTTTATCGAATGAATCATCAGAAAACTCAATTGAAGTTGAATTTAGGACTAAGACTCCATTAAATTTGAGAATTGTATTTTTAGTTAGATTAAATAATGGCTTAGAATTTTTATGTTCGACCACTGAAGAAGAGTCACAACTAATTGATGAAAATAAAAAAATGTACATATCGTTTTTAGATGAAAAATCACATTTTTTTGATAAAGAAACAAAAAGGAATTTAGAGTAGTTGGCAAAAGTAATATTAGAAAATTTGAATAAAGTTTTTACCTCTAAGATTGGTAACGATGTCAAAGCTGTAAATAATTTTAATTTATTACTAGAAGATGGTGAAATTCTTGCTTTACTTGGTTCATCTGGCTGTGGAAAAACTACAACTTTAAGAATGATTGCTGGGTTCGAGACCGCTTCTTCTGGTCAGATCAAAATAGGTGAACGAATAGTTAATGACTTAAAACCTGCTGAAAGAAACGTCGCAATGGCATTTGAGGGATATGCGCTCTATCCACCTTTAACCGTTAGGGATAACATTGCATTTAGCTTAATGAGGGAAAAAATTTCAAAAGAAAAAGTTGACTCAAAAGTAATGGAAGTCGCAGAATTACTTGAAATTACTGACATCCTTGAGCGTTATCCACCATCTATTTCTGGTGGACAACAACAAAGAGTTAGTCTTGCTAGAGCACTTGTAAGAAACTCTGAAGCTTTATTGCTGGACGAACCAATGTCTCAACTTGAGCCTCAACTCAGAGCTGTTTTGAGAGCTAGAGTTAAAGATTATATTCAACACAATAAGAAAACAGTAATATTTGTTACACATGATCAAACTGAAGCCGTTGCCTTAGCAGATAAAATTGCTGTAATGGAAAATGGTGATTTAAAACAATTAGCTTCACCTTATGAAATAAGTGCAAAACCATCAAATGTGTTTGTTGCTTCTTTTATTGGCGAACCGCCAATGAATATACTCAAAGCAAAAATTAGTACCACTGAAGAGAAATTAAAATTTGAAATTTTAAATGACAGAAATGAAAAAACATTTTCAATAAATTTTAACAAAGATAACTTACAAAAAGATAATTTAGCTAAATTATCTAATGACCAACTAATTACATTGGGTATAAGACCGCATAAAATTTTCTTTAATGAAAAAGACTCTAATTTTGATGGAAAGGCAAGTAGTTCATCTTACCACTGGTTAGGAGATCAAGTTCATATTGGAATCGAAATAAATGGATCTTCAATAATTGGAGTTGCAGATAGGAACTTTGAACCAAGTTCTGATGTAAAATTAAATTTTCCTGCTGAGTCAATAAATATTTTTAATTTAGAGACAGAAGAAGTAATTCTTAACGGATTATAATGTCTAAAGATATTATAGTTGGTCTTGATGCTGGCACATCTCTTATAAAATTTGTTGCTTTCGATTTAGATGGCAAAGTCATAGACTCTGCATCTGTAAGAAATAAAGTTTATTATCGATCAGGCAGCAAAGCAGAGCAAAGTTTAAATGAAACTTGGGATAAGGTCATAGATTCATTTAATCAACTCCAAGAAAAAATTGATAATTTAAAAGATAGAATTTTAGGAATTTCAATTACTGGACAAGGAGACGGGTCTTGGCCAATCGATAAAAACGCTGATCCTGTTGGTGATGCTGCTTTATGGTTAGACGGAAGGTCTGGAGATATCATTGATGATTGGAGAAATTCTTCTATTGGGCCAAGTATTTCAAAAATTACTCATACTGGTTTAAATGCCTCAATGCAGTCTGGTCAAATGTTTCATATTTTTCATAATGAGAAAGATCGATTTGATAAAATTGACAAAGTTCTTAGATGTAAGGATTGGATATTTTACAAAATGACAGGTCAAATTTTAACTGACATCAGTGAATCAATTATGACTTGGGGTTCACCTATGACTCGTAAGTATGATGATGAAATTTTAAATATTTTAAATTTTGGAAGTATGAAAAAACTTCAACCTGAAATTATTGATAGTACAAAATATGTTGGAAAACTTACAAGCGATGCTGCAAATCGTCTTGATCTTTTGGAAGCCACCCCAATAATATTAGCACCTGTAGATGTTGTATGTGCAGGAATAGGAAGTGGCTTTGTAGACTCAT
>CABYWI010000027.1 GCA_902522585.1 uncultured Alphaproteobacteria bacterium | reverse complement strand
TGCATTTTTATTTCATTATCTTAATTCGTTATCATTTGAAGAAAACTTAATGAAAAATAATGAATTAATGCAATATAATGATTTTAGATCTTTTGATTTCAATAATGTTAAAAATCATAAAAATATTCATATCATTCTTATGGAAAGTTTTATTGACCCTAGTGATTTCAAAAATATAGGAACCATTAATGATGTAATACCTAAAAAATGGTATGAATTTAAAAACAAAAATTTGATTTATGGCTTATCTCCAGTTAGTGGTGGTGGTTCCGCACAAGAGTACCAAAACGTCCATTGTCTAGTATCTCTGCGGGTCCTGAAGGACAGTCAGTAGAAACGACAGGAGTGCCACAATATAATGACTCTATGATAACATTTCCAAACCCTTCATAATCAGATGAAAGAACAAATAAATCAGCTGTCATATAGAAAGGAGTTGGATCTAAATGAAATCCTGCGAATATAATTTTATCATTTATACCAAGTTTTTTTGACAATAAAGATAATGAATTACGCTCTTCACCATTTCCCACGAACATAAGTTTAGAATTAGGGATATTTATTTTAGCAAAAGCTTTTAAAAGTAGTGTGTGATTTTTTTGTTTTTTAAAACTACCTACTGTTAATATTCGTGCACCTACTGGAACAGACCAAAGCGACTCAACTAATTTAATTGTGTCTTTTCTTGGTATGGGTCGAATTGGAATTGGATTATGAATAATCTCAAACATTTTTTTTGATAAGCCAGATAACTTAACTATATCATTAACTACCCCTGCGGATACTCCCAATCGGACATATGCAAACCTATAACTGATAGCCATTGAAGCACGCATTAAAATCCAATTAGCAATGCCTTTATTTTTATATTGAGCCGATAAATAATTTTGTTCACAAATTAAAACTTTACATTTTTGCCTTGATAAAAATCGAGAAATAGGGGCTATTACAGTAAGCGGCCACATAGAAGCAATCAAAATATCAGGTTGTTGATTTCGAATATAATTAGATAAAATTTTAGGTAAATTTCTTAGACGTTGACAATGCAAATCAAATATTTTAAATCCTGATTTTGCCTCGTTAATCAATTCTCCATTATTTTGCAATAAGGCAAATTCTACTCGATAACCCTTGTGCTTAAATTCATTAGCTATTTCTAAATATGCCCTTTCAGCACCTCCTCCATCAAAATTGGGAAGTAAAATTGATATAAATTTTTTTTTCATTGTTTTTTAAAAAGATATTAAAATCTATACTTTAACAATTATCTATGAGTTAAGGTTTTATATAATTACCAAATTATTTAACTCAGTGTAAATCCTTTCTGACTTCTTTTATAATATCTGCACAAGTTATAGGATCCATATTCTCATGTTTTACAATTCTATGTTTTTTTTTGAAAAAATGAGCAATAATACCAATAGGCATTAATAGAATACACCAAATGATCGTTGATATTCTTGTAAGATATTTAAAGATAGGAAAAGGTGTGCCGTAGTAGGATATTGAAAAATGAAAAAGGCCTAGAGTATGTCTAAACCACTTGAGAGGTTTTAGATAATAATACTTATCATGATAATCTAATATTCGAGTAAAAGAATAAATCAAATGATTAGATACTCTAACACTATTTGAATGGCTTTGGGAATTATCCCTATGATAAATTAATATTGGACTCCCCCCTGCATACTCAAAAAAAAACTTTTTAGATACTTTTAACCAAATCACACTACTCAACAAGGTTCTTGAACAATCAGAAAAACTATAATAATACCTTGCTAAGTCACCTTTCATAGCAACAACGCCGTCCACAGCAACTTTTTCTTTATAAACAAAATAAGATATTTTAAAAAGCTCACCGGTAGTCAGTGATGATATTTGCTTACCACTTTCTGGTTGAAGACTAGGAAATAAAACAGCTGCGACTTCCTTTTTTTTAAAAACTTTATTGAAATAATTTTTAATAGTAAAAATTGCTTCTGGCACTAATTCATCATCTTGGTCAATTATAGTTGTTATAACACCAGATGATTTTATTACTCCAACACTCCCTGCTATGCCACCTCCCGAGTTAAATGGCATTTTATATACCACTATACCTCCTTGACCTGGTGGAGTTAATTGAGACAAAATATCCAAAGTTTCATCATTTGAGCAATCATCAACTATTATCCATTCAAAATCTTTATCTGACTGTCTAGAAAGACTATCATGCAGACGATAAATATATTCTCTGGCATTAAATGTAGGAGTTATAATGGATATCATTTATTTGATAAGAATGATGTATTAAATCTTTTTATTTTTTTTGAAAAGAATTTATATAAATTTAAATATGATAAAATTATTTTAAACAATTTATGTATTTGCAATAATACTAGATATAAATTTAGTATTTTGAATACTCATTTCACTGAAAATAGGTAAACAAATAACTTGAGATGATATTCTTTTTGCAATCGGAAAATCATTATCTAAAAAAAAGCCTGAGTCTTTATAAATTTGAAAATCAGTTACTAATGGATAAAAATACCGTCGTCCATAAATTTCATTATCTTTAAGTTTTTGATAAAGTTGGTCCCGATTTAAAGGATAGTTTTCATCAACAAAAATTGCAAAATAGCTATAATTCCCTTTTTCCATGTTATGATAAGCGTGGCATCTAATGCCTGGTATATCTTTTAAATAATTTCTATACGCTTCGTCAATTTTTTTTCTTTTTTCAATATCTTTATTAACTTTTTTTAATTGCAAGAGTCCTAATGCCGAGCTAAATTCGTTCATCTTACCATTTATACCAAACTGCTGAACTGATGTTTCTCCAGCAAAACCAAAGTTTTTTAATTGATCAATTCGAGTTTTCATATCTTTATCGTGTGAAATAATTGCCCCACCCTCAAATGTATTGAAAACTTTAGTTGCATGAAAACTTAAGACTGATAAATCACCATGCTTTAAAATAGAGCCACAATGACATTTAACATCAAAAGCATGTGAGGCATCATAAATTACCTTTAAACCATTTCTTTTTGCAATTGTTTCTATTGTATCGACATCACATGGATTACCGTAGACATGTACAGGCATAATAGCTGTAGTATCTTTTGTAATGGCAGCTTCAATTTTTTTTGGATCTAAATTTAAAGTGGAAGGGTCAATATCAACAAAAATTGGTTTTATTTTATTCCACATTAAAGAATGTGCCGTCGCTACAAATGTGTACGGTGTTGTAATCACCTCTCCTTTAACTTTAAGTGCGTTAAGAGCCACAATTAGACCTATAGTACCATTAGAAACTAATGAGATGTACGGAACATTAAGATACTTAGATAATTCAATTTCAAGCTGTTCATGAAAAGGTCCATTATTTGAGATGATCTTACTTTGCCATATTTTTTCGAGATAAGGTATTAACTCTTTTAGGTCTGGGAGACTCGGTTGGGTAACAAAAATTTTAGAATTTTTCATATTTTATAAATGATAATAAATTACTAATATAGATAGTATTCATATTGTTTTTAATTTTTGAACTAAAATTATATTAAACTTCTAATAATTGTCAGATAAATATTCTTTTAAATTTTTTGAAGGCCTCCATCCTAATTTTTTAGTTTTTGACGTTTTAAGTGTTGCATTTAAACGATTGCCTCTCTTCGAAGGTTTGTATTTGACATTCATATTTAACATTTTTGCTATATCAATAACGCTATAACTTTTATCTGATCCTATGCCAAAATCATCACCCTCACCCTTTTTACCAACTAATATTAAACCATCTATAATATCATCAATATGAGTAAATCTTCTTCTTTGAGTGCCTGGTTTTGTGATAGGTAAAAAATTAGCTTTATTTTTTTTTAGTGAGAGGAATTTTGCAATTACTGTAGCGTACTTTCCTTTAGAAATTTCATTAGGGCCATAAACGTTATAAAAATAAGTAATTGCATATTTGAATTTAAACCATTTAGCATAATTAACTAGCAATTCAGTATTCATTCTTTTTGTAAAAGAATATGGGCTTTCGACAGTGTCTAAATTATGTGAAAATTTAGTACTAGATCCCGAATAAATCAATTTAGCTTTATGATGTGCTGCTAATTTTAGAATTTCATAAAAAGGGTATGCATTATATTGCATTACCAATTCTATATCCTCGTAGCTTTGTTCTACTCTGGAATATTCTCCTAAATGATAAATATAATCTAATGGATAATTATTAAAATAATTGAATATATTTTTTGTCTGGCCCCTTTTATAAAAAACACCATCTATATGATTTTTTTTATTTCCTGTAAAATAATTATCTAATACTTTTACATTATTATCATATTCTTTTAATCTTTTTACTAAATGAGAACCAACAAAACCCGCCCCACCAGTTATCAAAATATTTTTCTTCGTAATCAATTTTTTATATTTCACAATAATAATTAGAGCTCTAACTCTTGAAAAGTTCCTTGATTTATAATTCTGCCCTTCTCAAGTTGAAAAATTTTGTCACAATTTTTCACTGTATTCAAACGATGAGCAATGAGAATAATAAGAATATCTTTGCTAAGGTTATTTACTGCTTCCATTACAGCTTTTTCAGTTTTGTTATCTAAAGAGCTAGTTGCTTCATCTAATATTAAAACTTTTGGATTATTGTACAAAGCTCTTGCAATTCCTATTCTTTGACGCTCACCACCTGATAATCTTACTCCCCGTTCACCAATGGTTGTTTGATATTGATTAGGTAACTCTTTGGTCACAAAGTCATGTAAATTTGCAATTTTAGAGGCTTTCTCTAAAGCATCATTATCAATTTCTTCAGGATCTATTCCAAATGCTATATTCGCAGCAACAGTATCATCAGATAAAAAAATATGTTGAGGAACATAGCCAATAGAGCGTTGCCAAGATTTTACATTTTCTTTATTAATAGCGATTCCATCTACTTCCAAAGAACCTTTTTGGGGCTCAAGCAAACCTAAAATTATATCAACTGTTGTTGTTTTACCACTACCGGTAGATCCAACAAAACCAACTTTGGAATGAGCGGGGATATTCAAATTTATATCATTTAACGCAACTCTTGAGGTGTTCGGATAATTATAATAAATATTTTTTAATGAGATTGATTTATTTATATTTATTTTTTCATTATTTGAATGTGTTTTTATTTGTTGAATATTTTTTAAATCATCACTTAAAGAATTGACTGAAGGGCCTATGAATCTAAGTTGAGTTATAGATGAATAAATTTGTTGTAATGCTGGCATTAACCTATAGCCTGCAAAAACATAAAGACTTACTATAGGTAGAACATCACTAAAATTTCCATTTTGTGAAATTAAATACAACATAACTAATATCACACTTCCAAAGGCGACACCCTCAAGAGCAAATCGGGGTAATTGCTGAATTGCTAGAGCGGAAGAATTTGTACGAGCAAATATTTGAGCTGCATTTGAAAAACGGTTGATAAAATTTTGTTCTAACCCTCTTACTTTAACTTCTTTTGAAGCTCCAAATGCTTCAGTAACTGCTGTAAAACGAATTTGATTATTTTTTAAACGTTTTTGTCCAATTTTATTAAGGTAGCTTCGAGAGATTAAGTAAATAATTCCATATGATGCACCTAATATAATTCCAACCATAAAAGCTAATAATGGATTTATAATAATTAGTAATAATACAAGTGAGATTGCTACAGTGCTATTAGCAATTAATAAAATAAATGGACTAAGTCCTTGTTGAATAACTACAGTTATTTCAGATAATATTGTTTTACCTATATCAGCACTATGTCGACTCAAGAACCAACTATATGGTTGGTTTAAATAACCATTTAAAATACGTTTACCAATAGTGTATTCGCGCATTTGAATAAATCGTAATTGCGCATAAATTGTTAGACTTTTAAATATTAAAGAACTTACTAACATAAGAAATAAAAAAATTCCTAAAAAAAAGATGAATTGAATTTCATTTTCAACTCCAAAATTTTTTGAAAAATTGAAAAATGTATTCAAAAAAAAATTATTATTAACAATATCAGGGTTTGAAAGAACTGCCATAAAAGGAAAAACTGAAGCAACCCCAATAGTATCTAATAATGCCATTATCAAAATCATTAAGAATAATAAAATACCTCTGTTTATCTCTTGTCGAGTGAGTAAAGATATGATTTTCATATTATGAAGTTCCCTTCCAGAGAGCTATATAAGATTTTGAAATTTCATCAATATTATAATCTTGATTTACCCTATTAAATACTTTGGAACAGTTGTCTAAATAAATTTCATTTTTGTCTTTGAGTATTAACAAATTTTTAACTATAGCATTGGCAAGTGATTTATAGTCCCTTACTGGTACAACAGATCCTATATCAGAGATTATATGAGCAGCGTCACCAACATCAGTGCTTATACAGGGAGTATAATTTAACATGGACTCAACTAGCACATTGGGAAAAGCCTCACCATGCGAGCTTGGAAGAATGGTAATATGTGATTGTGAATAAACGTTGTCAACATTTTCAACTTCACCTAACAAAGTGCATTTATCTTTTAAATCATATTTATTAATTAAGGAAATTAATTCTTTATTTTTACTCCCTGTGCGATTACCTGCTATAGTTAGTTGATAATTAATATTTTTATAATTCAACAAATCAAGCGCTTGAAATAAATTTTCAAAATCTTTTTGGGGGTGCCAGCGTGCGATAAGACAAATTCTTAAAATACCATTATATTTTTTTAAAGTAGGATTAAATTTTACAAATTGATTTATGTAATACCCGTTAGGAATAATTTTAAAAATTTCTTTTTTATAACCTAATTTTTTGTGAATTTCATATGCAGATTTTGAGCATGATATAATACCTTTTACATAAAAATGACTAAGGAATGATAAAAATTTTAAAATTATATAATTTTTTAAGAGAGGTCTGCCGAATTGAAGTTTGGTATATCTTATGTTCCAAAACAACTTATCGAATCTAAATATCAATCTTATAAACCAAGCAACTATATCAGCATGGTAAAGCCAAGAAGTCAGAATTTTATAACCATCTTTCTTTTTTTTATAAGAAAATTTTAGAATTTTAAATACACCGCTAATCAATGAAGAATATCTAAAATTCAATACAAGCACATCAATACTATTTTTTTTCATAAGAGGGACATATTTTCCTCCTTTGTTTAAACAGATGACACTATGTTCTACAGAATCATTTGATGATTGAATAAGTCGGAATAACATTCCCTCGGCGCCACCTGAACCTAATGAAGTAATTATGTGTAAAACTTTCAATTTTTTTCAAAAAAATGATCTAGTTTAAAATTAATTAATATTCTTAAGTAAATAACTATAATTAATTTTTTTTTGCAATCACGTAATCTCTAAATGTATCTTTATTATGAACAAATGAAATATCATATTTTTGTTCACTCTCAATAAATTTAATTGCTCTTACAACTCCAGAAAATTTTTTTTCATTGTAATCATCAAAAACTATCATATCGCCCTTTTTTTGAAGATTATTGATCATATTGAATTCAAACATAACATCGTCATATGTGTGTGCGCCATCCAAAAAAGCAAAATTTATTCTTGGCAATGCTATTTTTGGAAGAATATGCTTAGTGTATCCTTGAATAAACACTATGTATCTTTCAACCAAATAATCCCAATCTTTTAATAAACTATGTCTTGTTTGCTCTCCGTTAATATGGTCTTGGACACAATTCCAGAACATTTTTTTGAAATGAGGCAATACATCAAAAGTGCAAATAGTTCCCTCAAAATTTGAATCGTAAAGAGCTTTTGCCATACATATTGATGAAAAACCTCTTGCTGTGCCAGTTTCTAATATATTTATCTTTTTTAAATTATCATTATGTGTTTGGAGATATTTTCTTAGTGTAGAATAAAGCACTCTTCCATGAGCATAGTTTAATCTTGATTTCTTTATAACAATTTGTGTATGAAGAGCTAAAGAGTAAAGCCAGTCTTTATTTACTGAGTATCCACTCTCATTTTCAAGTTGATCAACATCTTTAATTGAATAGGTGCTTTGATGAGCAAGTTTTGCCAAGTCATAATAGCTTTGCAAGTCTTTCATTGGGTAATTAACATGAGGCTGATTAAAATATCTCAAGTAGGCCATTTTATCTATAAAAGGCAAAGGTAGCTCAAAAAGCTTTGATATGAACTTTTGTATTAATTTCATCTATTATATTTTTGATAATTGATAAATACATTATAGCTTTGTAAAAATTAAGAAAGCACCTTTTCAAGTAATTTTTATGTGTTGATAAATAATTCAGTTATAAGAATTATTCATATAATTTGGTGGATGATATTCAAGTTAGTTTTTGTCAAATAATTTATCTATAATATTGAAAATGAAAATTGCTTTTTTAGCTCCAAGATACCATACAAACCAGATATCTTTAGTTGAATTTTTAATAAAAAAAAAACACCAAGTATCTTTTTATGTAACCAGAATTGGATTAAATGAAGATCACTCTTCAATTAAACCAATCATATTAGACTTGAATATCATAACAAAGTTTTTAAAAAATTTTATTAACTTAGACAATCACATGTTTAATTATAAATTTGGTCTACCATCTCTGAAAGAATTAAATAATTTTAAATCAAATAAATTTGATTTAATAATTATCAGAGATCTTACTAATATAATGAGCATAGCATATATTTTATGGGCAAAGCTCAATAAAGTTAAAGTGTTGATATATATTCAAAGAGAAATACACAAAAAACCAAGTTTTGGAATTAAAGAAAATTTAGAAAAACTTTTTATTTATTTCATTAATTCTGAGTGCATTAGTCCATGTCTTGGTAATTTAAAATTTAAAAAATCTTATAAAAGATTTAATTATTTGCCTTTTTGCTTGAATAAAAACACTTTTCAAAAAAAATGGTTTTTAAATGATAAAATAAATATATTAACTATTGGTAAATTTACTGAAAGAAAAAAACATATTTTACTTATCCGTGCATTATCAAAAATTTATTCAATTAATAAATTTAAACTTACGATCGTTGGTGAATGTTCTACTGATAAGCATTTTAAATACCTAAATAATGTAAAAAATGAAATTAAAAAATCAAATTTTCAAATTAAAATTCATAAAAATTTAAATCAAAAAAAAAATTCAAGAGCTTTACAAATCTCATGATATTTTTGTATTAGCTTCTGTAAATGAGCCAGCATCAGTTTCTAATTTAGAAGCTATGGCCAATGGTTTACCTATAATTACAACAGATACAAATAATACTAGTTGCTATACTGCACACAATGAAAATGGATTTATAATAAAATCTAATAGTATTGATGATTTAAAAGAAAATTTAGAATTCTTAATTAACAATAAAGGTACTATAATTAAATTTGGTGGAAAAAGTCTTGATATAATCGACCAAAATCACAATCCAAATAAAATTTATAATAAATTTTTTAGTGAAAAATTAAGTTTATAAATTTTAGTTAATATAATTGTTTTTTAATATAGGATCATAAAAATGAAAAATCCGCATGAAGATATTGACCTACTTGACTTGACTCTTGAGTTATGGCGGAGCAAATGGACAGTTTTCTTTTTTATTATTTTATCCACATTAATTGGTTTAATGTTCATTTTTTTTACAAAAGACGACACTAAGGAAATAAATAAAAACATAGTGATATATGAGTCAAAAATAGTTTTTTCTCTAAATGAAATATTACCTCCAAATCATTTGAGATCTAAATTTTATCAATTTAGAGACACTTCTCACACTGCTCAATTAGTAATTTTAGACTTTCATGATCTTTTATATTCTGAAGATAATTTCCAAAATTGGAAAAATGAAAATCCAGAATTTAAAATAGGATTTAATCAAATATTAGATAATAATTTTTTTCATGTTTCTAAAGATAAAACAAAAAAATATATTCAAGTTAAGTCAGATGAAATATCTCAATTTGATGGATTTTATAGCTATATTGACTTTACTATCAAAGAGCAAAGTTTTTTGTATTCTAAATTCTTAGATAGTTATTTAGATGAAATTTATTCAAAAATAGAGGAATTAAGTACCCTTTATCCTAATAGTTTTTCTCACTCCTATGTAGTTGAATTAGTTAGAATTGAAAATTTTATGTCAAGCTTTAAAGGTCCTAATTTAATTAGTATAAAAAATATTTCAAAACCAAAAGAAATTGAAAAACCTAAAATGAAAATTGTTCCAAAATTTTCTTATCTCAGAATAATTATATTTGCAGTGTTTGGCGGAATGTTGGGAGCTTTTTTTGTACTTATTCGTAATGCAATTATAAGACGTAAAAAAGAGACATCATGATTGCATTTTATACTAAATATTTATTACTTATTTAAATTACTTTGTCCCTTAGCTGATAATAAAAGTCATTCAAAAAAATTAATTATTGTAATAATCTAAATACCAATCGATGAAATGGGATATTCCCTCTTTAACATTAGTTTGAGGACAATAACCTGTAAGTTCATTTAATAATGATACATCAGCCCATGTAGCAGGGACATCTCCTTTTTGCATAGGCATATATTTTCTAATAGCTTTTTTATTAAGTTTTTTTTCAATAGCTTCAATAAAGTCCAATAATTTAATTTTTTTAGAATTACCAATATTAACTATACGAAAAGGAGCCACAGGTGAAATACTATCATTTTGTATATTTAAGTTTTCTTTAATAGTTTCAGAAGGATTAACATCAATAAGTTTCCTGATAGCCAATACTAAATCATCTATATATGTAAAATCTCTAAACATTTTACCTTGGTTATAAATTTCAATTGGCTTGTTATTTAAAATTGCAGAAACAAATTTAAATAAAGCCATATCCGGTCTACCCCATGGTCCATACACAGTAAAAAATCTAAATAAAGTCACTGGCAATTTCCATAAATGGGAATAAGAATGCGCCATATTTTCATTGGCCTTTTTTGTCGCTGCATAAATTGTTAGTTGGTTATCAGATTTAGAAACCTCTTTGAAAGGCATATCGATGTTTGAGCCATATACTGAAGATGTAGAAGCCATCAATAAGTGTTTTATTTTATAATTTTTGGCCATTTCCATAATATTAAATGTGCCAACAATATTTGAATTAATATAGCTACGAGGATTCTCCAGACTGTATCTTACTCCTGCCTGTGCTGCGAGATGAATAACAATATCAGGCTTGGTTTTATCAAATATTTTTTCTAATTTATATTCATCCTCAAGCATACCTTCATTAAAAGTATAATTAGAAAAATTATTTAATATTTCATTACGTTTTTTTTTTAAATTTATATCATAGTATGATGTCATCCCATCATAACCAATTACATCAATACCCTCTTTTAATAATAACTTAGATAATTGAAAGCCGATAAAACCCGCAGTACCAGTAATAAGAATTTTCATTTTTAATCAAACACTTCTAATAAAAAATTAATATGTAAATTATTTTAGTTAATAAAAGTTTAGCATACGATAGATTTATTTTCTATAGGATAAAGGTTATTTATAATTTTTGATTTGATTATAGTCTAGTTATTTAAATTAGATATAATTGTAGTAGATTATGAATAGTACAGCATCCAATATATTCAAAAAATTCTTTTTCTCCATTGATGACTTTAAAGGTATCTTTTTATTTTCTGTTTTTTTGGTATTTTCTTGGTCGTTATTTTCTGAATTTTTAAAATATAAAGATCTAGTATTTTATAATTCCTATAACTTAAGAGTTTTATTTTCTAATTTAATTTTTTCTATAATTCTAATAATTTATTTCCGTTGTATGGCTTTAGCCGGATCTTTTTTTTATATTTTTATTTTTTTACCTTTTGTAACGTACTATTTCTTAAGAAAAGGGATTTTATTTAGCGATTTAAAAGACATT
>CABYWI010000026.1 GCA_902522585.1 uncultured Alphaproteobacteria bacterium | reverse complement strand
AATACTGACGTTATTGGTTTTGAAAAAAGTTTTAAGAAACTAAAAAAAATTCCATCAAAAAAAGTCTTACTTATTGGAGCCGGAGGCGCTGCAAGGTCCATCCTTTACTATTTGAATAAAAAAAATATTGAAAATATTGATGTTTTCGCGACCTCTTTTAGAAGAAAAGAAAATATTTGTAATGACTTTTCTGTTAGAAGCTTCGTGACGAAGACCAAATTACTTAAAATAAAATATGATTTAATCATTAATTCATCTAGTGGGGGAATGATTGGCAAATCACCTTTAAACAGAAATATAATTAACTTAGTAGATAGTGCGAAAGGAGTTATTGATATCGTATATAACCCTGAAATGACAATATTATTAAATCGCGCCAAGAAGAATAATATCCCATTTGTTGGCGGGTTGACTATGCTCATTGAACAAGCCAAACCTTCTTTTGAAAAGTGGAGCAAATCAAAAATAAAAGTAAATGATAGAATATATAATTTAACTAGAAATAAACTTAAATGAAAATAGCAGTTACAGGAAATATCGGCTCAGGAAAAAGTGAGGTTATAAAATTTCTATCATTGACTGGCTATACGTGCATTTCCTCTGATCAGATAATTAAATCGCTATATCAAAACGATCAATCAAGAGGTTATATTTTAAAAAAAATTGGAGTTACTAATAAAAACTATAAAAAGGAGATAATTAATAGATTAGTTGATCCATTATTTAATAAAAAATTAAAAAAGGTCATTTATCCTCTGTTATACGCAAAGAAAAAAATTATTTCTCCCAAATTTCACCAACACACTCCTATTTTCTATGAGGTGCCTTTGCTTTTTGAAGAGAGGTTAGCTCAAGACTTTGATCACACAATATTCGTTTGTGCCACTCCTAGAATAAGAAAAAAACGAGTCTTATCTAGGGGTGCGCCAGCTAATTATTTTAATTTATTGAACCAAAAACAATTGAAGGAGGGCATAAAAGAAAATTTATCTGACTTCACGATTAATAATAATGGTTCAATCTTGAACCTCCGTATAAATATTATTAAATTATTACATACATTATGAGAGAAATAATTTTAGATATAGAAACATCAGGACTAGATTTTAAAGAAGGTCACCGCATTATTGAAATAGGTTGTGTTGAATTGAATCGAAAAGAAGTTGGTTCTCAATTTCATCGATATATAAACCCCTTGAAAACTTTAACTGAGGAAAATATAAAAATTCACGGAATTACTAATGAATTCTTAGAAGATAAGCCATTATTTGAGGAGGTTGTTGAGGAGTTTCTGAGTTTTATCCAAGACAGCTCCATCGTTGCTCATAATGCTAATTTTGATGTTGGCTTCCTTAACCACGAGCTTGAAAAAACATCTAAACCCCCCATAGCTAAAGACAGAGTTGTTGATACGGTTGTCATTGCCAGAAATAGATTTCCTGGACAACAAGTAAATTTGGATGCTCTAGTCAAAAAACTAAAAGTAAACCCTTTGGTTGATAGAAAGTTTCACGGTGCCTTAAAAGATGCCAAAATCCTAACCGATGTATATCTTGAGCTGCAAGGCATTAATCAGATGGGCCTACAGCTCAATGAGAGAAAATCGGAAGATTTAAAACTGTCGGGTGAGCTAAATTTAAAAAACATCGTATTAACAAAAGACGAGACAGAGGCCCATAAAGAGTTTATAAAAAATAACATACCCAATTCAAACTGGGCTAAAATAGATAAAAATTATGAGTGAATTTATTGACATTTTGCTTTTTGGTGCAATAGCGGTATTTTTAGTTTATCGCCTGAGGAGTATTTTGGGCTCAACTGACGGAAAAATTGTCAATTTAAAAGCAAAAAGACCTCAAACGAAGTTCAAACCTAAAATAGTACCTAAAAATGATAATGATGAATTTCTCAAAGGGGCAAATAAAGCTTATGAAATGATTGTTCAAGCATATCAAAGCAATAATATTTTAAATGTGAAAGATCTTTTGACGCCAGAAGCCCTGAAAGCTATGGAACAAGCCAAAGCGCCGAAGGAGATAAAATTCTCCGAAGTTAAAGCGAGTTCTATTATTAAAGATGAATCCGATGAACAAAGATTAGTGAAGTCAGTTAAGTTTGAGACCGAACATTACAATGTCGCGAACAATGAAATATTAACAGTTGTCGAAGAATGGGGATTTGAAAAAGAAAAAAAATCTTCAGACCCAAACTGGAAATTATTTTCAATTAAACTTGTCTCCTAAAATCAAATTAGAAATTAATTCTAAAAAACCATTAGAAGAGCTACCAAACGAAAAAATATCGATATCTTTAAATACGAAAAAGGCAAACAAACAAAAAAACGCAAATCAATTACAAATACCTAATAACAAAAAGAACACAGATCAAAAAACATTAAAAATAGTCACTTTAGATCAACAACTTTACAAACAATTTAAAAACACTTCCTTTCAAAAGGTAGACTTACATGGACATACAGTTGATGAGGCATATCAAAAAGTGCACTTATATTTAAAGCTAAATTTTAAGAAAAAAAATCTTTTTCACATTGTGATTACGGGCTTGGGTAATAAATCAGAAGGAGGAGAGTTTTTTACTGGAAAAATAAGAAAACAATTTCCTCAATGGCTTGAGACGAAACCTTTCCAACAGATAGTAAAATCATACTCTCCTTGTAAAATTAAACATGGAGGGCTTGGTGCTTTTTATGTTAAGTTACGAGTTAAAGAATAAACTTTTTTTCATCAGTTGGTTTAATCTCTGATTGAATTGCTTCAGATACCCATTGCCTACTAACTACTTCAGTTCTTTGTTCACTAAGATTAGCTTCAAAGCTCAATTTTTCTAAAATCTTTTCAAACATTGTTTGTAATCTTCTAGCACCAATGTTCTCCACTTCTTTGTTGATTTGTTCTGTCAGATTGGCAATTTCATCAATCGCTTCATCATCAAATTGTAAGTCAATATTTTCTGTCTCAAATAAAGACTTATACTGTTTAGTTAAGCTATTATCAGTATCTTTCAAAATTCGCACGAAATCTTCTTTCTTCAAAGCATTAAGTCTTACTCTTACTGGCAGCCTTCCTTGAAGTTCAGGTAAAAGGTCACTTGGTTTTGATTGATGAAATGCTCCAGATGCAATGAAAAGAATATGATTAGTTTCAACGGTTCCATATTTAGTGCTTACCACCGTTCCTTCGATTAAGGGCAATAAGTCTCTTTGCACACCTTCACGTGATACATCGCCACCACGCCTTTCGCTGTTGGGAGCGATCTTGTCAATTTCATCAATAAAAACGATCCCACTTTCTTGAACGCTTTTGATAGCATTTTGAACAACATTTTGTTTTTCGGCAATTTTTTCTATTTCTTCTTGAATGAGGGGCTCGTATGCCTCTCCAATTTTTAGTTTTGTTTTTTTCTTGTTTTTCAATCCTTTTCCAAAGATATCATTCATATTGAGCATTCCCATCTGAGCCCCCGGCATACCCGGAATATCTAATGATTGAAATGGGTTTGATTTCTGATCAATCGCAATTTCAACCTCTTTATCATTAAGTTGGTTATTACGAAGCATCGAACGAAACTTTTCTTTTGTTTCTTCAGAAGGATTGTCGCCCAACAAAGCTTTTAAAACATTTTCTTCTGCATTTAATTTTGCATCATCAATAAAACGATCCCTAATCTTTTTTTTTTCTAAATTTATAGCAACTTCAATGAGATCGCGAATAATTTGTTCCACATCTCTTCCAACATATCCAATTTCTGTAAATTTTGTTGCCTCAACCTTAATAAACGGGGACCGAGTTAACTTAGCAAGTTTTCTTGCTATTTCGGTTTTGCCACAACCCGTGGGCCCAATCATTAAAATGTTTTTAGGAATTATATCATCACGTAAATTTTCATCTTTGATATTAAGTCTTCGCCATCGGTTACGAAGTGCAATGGCAACTGCTTTTTTTGCTTCATCTTGACCTATGACGTAACGATCTAACTCTTCTTTAATAACACTGGGTGTTAAGTGTTGATCATCCATTAAATTTTTATCTCAGCAATGTTTAAAGTATCATTTGTGTAAATACAAAGCTCTGCTGCTACATGAAGTGCTTCTTCAGCAATTTCTCTTGCGGGCAAATTTGATTTTCTCTTCAGTGCACGAGCGGCGCTCAAAGCAAAGTTACCACCCGAGCCAATTGCAACAATTCCTTCTTGAGGCTCTAAGACATCACCTGTGCCACTAATAAGAAATGTTTCATTTTTGTCAGCTGCGATAATCATTGACTCTAATCTTCTTAGGTATTTGTCTGTTCTCCAGTCTTTTGCAAGTTCGACGCAAGCTCGCTTGAGATTATATGAAAATTCTTCACATTTTTTTTCTAAACGATCAAAGAGAGTAAGAGCATCGGCGGTTGATCCTGCAAAGCCTACGATAATTTGATCATTATGAAAGGTTCTAATTTTATTGGCATTAGATTTAATTACAGATGTTCCGAGTGTTACCTGCCCGTCTGACGCTATAACAACACTTTTATCATCTCTGACACAGATAACTGTTGTAGCGCGTATTATTGTTTTATTTTTGTCCATTATTCCTATAAATATAGGTACTAATTATCTGATTACAAATGCGTGAATTTACTTACAACCGAGATACAAAAGAGACCAAAATCTCTATTTCTTTAAATTTAGATGGAAGTGGTCAAAATTCTATCAACACAGGAATTTCTTTTTTTGATCATATGCTTCAACAAATAAGCACTCATGGTTTAATTGACCTCCAAGTCAAGTGCGAAGGTGATTTGAAAGTTGATATGCATCACACAGTTGAAGATGTTGGGATAGCAATGGGCGAGAGCATTAATAAAGCACTTGGAGATAAAAAAAGTATCACAAGATTTGCACACTCTTATGTTACTTTTGATGAATGTCTAACTAGAACAGCAATGGATTTGTGTAATCGTCCTTATTTTATTTGGAATGTCAAAAATACACTAGAAAAAGTAGGAGATATGGACCAAGAACTTTTTCCAGAGTTTTTTAAATCGATTGTCACAGAGGCAAGAATGAATTGTCATATAGAAAACTTATATGGTGATAATAATCATCATATCATTGAAAGCTGTTTTAAATCTTTTGCCCTAGCATTGAAGCAAGCAGTAAGTATTGATCCACGAAAAAAAGATATCCCGAGCTCCAAAGGCAAACTTTGAAAAAAAAAATTATTGGACTGGTTGATGGCCAATCAGGAAACATCGGCTCAATAAAAAAAGCAATCAAAGATATAATTAGAAAAAAACCTTATCAGCTAAAAATAATCCAATCACAATTTGATCCAAATCAATTTTCTAAAATTATATTGCCAGGTCAGGGCGCCTATACCACTTTAGTTTCTAATCTCAAAAAATTAAAAATTTATAATTCTTTAAAAATATATTTAAAAAATAATTTTCCTTATTTAGGAATTTGTGTAGGAATGCAAATACTCTCTGACGTGGGCTATGAAGATAAAGCCACTAAGGGTCTTGGTATCGTGCATGGTGAGGTTAAAAAATTTGAAAAGAAAAATTTAATTATTCCTCATATGGGGTGGAATTCTCTTAAGGTGAATAAGGAGGATAAGATATTGACACCTGCTTTTAATGAAAAAGATTTTTATTTTGTACACAGTTATATTTTTCAAGAGGCTAAAAGATCAGATGTATTAGCAACGACAAAATATGGTAAAAATTTTCCATCTGTTGTGAAGAAAGGAAATATTTATGGAGTTCAGTTTCATCCAGAAAAAAGCCATAAAAATGGACTTAAATTGATTAAAAATTTTATTTTAAATTCATGAAAATATTTCCAGCTATTGACATCATAAATGGTGAATGTGTAAGACTAACGAAGGGCCTCGTTGAAAATAAAACTGTCTATGATAAGTCACCAGTTGAAATGGCAAAGATTTATCAGAATGAGGGTTTTGAAACCATCCATGTTGTAGATTTAGATGCTACTTTAGGAAAAGGCAATAATGATAAAACACTCGAATTAATTCGAAAAAATATCGATATTAAAATAGAGGTTGCAGGTGGGGTAAGAGACAAAGCTGCTATACAAAATAAAATAAATCAAGGATTTGATATTATTGTAATAGGAACTTTCGCTATAAAAGGTATTGATGAGGTTTCTAAATTTGAAAATGAAATTTTAAATAAAATATCTGTGGCAATCGATTTAAAAGATAACAAAATTGCCTCTCATGGATGGCAGCAAATATCAACAGATAGCCTTGAGAGTATTGTTAATATTTATAATCAACTACCGATTCACTCGTTCTTTGTTACTGATGTAGCTAATGATGGAATGTTATCTGGTTTAAATATTTCTACATTTAAGAGTATACAAAAACTTACCAATAAAAAAATTACTATTGGAGGTGGTGTAAAAGATTTAGCAGACGTTCAAATCGGAATAAAAAATTGTTTTGATCATATGGTTATTGGTAAAGCTATTTATGAAAATAAATTTTCCTTGAATGAATTAGTAAAATTTAATGCTTAAAACTCGAATAATTCCTTGTTTAGATGTTATTAAGAACAAAGTTGTTAAAGGAGTTAATTTTAAAAACATCAAAGTGATGGGTAATGCTATTGAAATGGCAAAATTTTATTCGGAGACTGGAGCAGACGAATTATGCATGTTAGATATCAATGCCTCATATCAAAATAGAAAAACTTTTATCAAAACTGTCGAGTCAATAGCAAAAGTTATCAATATTCCTTTAACAGTTGGAGGGGGTGTTTCAGACCTTTCAGATATTACTAATTTGCTTAATGCTGGTGCAGATAAAGTTTCTATTAATTCAGCGGCAGTAAAAAAACCCAACTTAGTTAAAAAGGCATCGTTAGTTCATGGATCTCAATGTATTGTTGTAGCTATTGATGCGAAGAGGCTTAAAGGAAATTTTAGAGTAGTGATTAAAGGAGGTAGAGAAGTAACAACCAAAAAACTAATTAATTGGGCATTATTTGTACAAAGATTGGGGGCTGGTGAAATATTACTTACATCAATGGACACAGATGGCGTTCAAGAAGGTTTTGATGCAGAAATGTTAAGGTCAATTACAGCCAAACTTACCATTCCTGTGATTGCTAGTGGGGGTGTGGGAAAATTAGAACATTTCTATAAAGGCCATCAAACTAAATCAACAGGTCTGCTTGCAGCTAGTGTTTTTCATTCAGGCAAATACACCATTAAACAAGTTAAGAGATTTCTAGATAAGAAAGGAGTTCCTGTCAGAATATGAGCTATGATAACGAAAATATATTTGCAAAAATTTTAAGGAGTGAAATTCCTTGTGATAAAATTTATGAAGATGAATATATTTTATCTTTTAAAGATATTAACCCACAAGCCAAAACACACGTCTTAATCATCCCCAAAGATAAATATATTGATATTGCTGATTTTTTACAGAATGCAAATGCGCAGTATAAGACTAACTTTTGGGCGTCTGTTAATACAATTATTGACAGTCTAAGTTTAAGAGATAAAGGATTTCAAATTAAAACGCACAAGGGAAAAGATGGCGGTCAAGAAGTTTTTCATTTTCACTTACATCTTTTAAGCAATAGTTAGTTTATCTTGCTTGAATATAATTAATTATATCTAGAACGCCTTTGATTGACTTAGCATGACCGATGACACGGTCTATTTCTTTTTCATCATTTGAAACACCAAATAAATAAATTATTTGTTTTTGAACCTCAAAGTCATATTTGAATTTTTTAATTTCACCATCAGTTAATATTTTTGTAAAAAGCTGAGTACTAATAAATTTATCTTTTGCAATGTCGTCGAGACCGTAACCCGTATCTATGGATATTTCATTTAGTACCTCTATAACACCCTCTTGTTGCCAAGCCAATCTCACAGCCTCTAACCTCATGTCACCAAATGGAACAACGCCAGTTAGTAAAACCTTACCTAGTTCAACTTCAACATCAATTTTAGTAAAAAGTGTAGCATCATATGAAAAGTATTTTTCTTTTATGCCAAGCTTAATTGTTGCATCATCCCAACTTTCACGCATAGTTTTATCATCTGATTGTTGTTCGACTGCTGTTTTTGCACCTGTTGTAACAAGAGTTGGCCCACAACTTATGATTAAAAAAGATAAAAGAAGAACTAAAAATTTATTCATTATTTAAATTGATTGCCATTTTATAAAATTTATTTCTAGATATCTTATACTTTGTTTTTACAACTTGATAAGCTTTTTTGACCCCTATCTCAGTTACAATCTTCGAAACATATTCTAATGACAATTCTTCTTGTTTTTGAGAAGATGAAATTAAGTTAACAGCAAGCACTAGCTCTCCTTTGATTGCTTTCAAATCTATCTTCATATAGTTCTCATGAGAGATATAAATTCTTTCTTCGAACATCTTAGTTAACTCTTTTAATAATATTATTTCGAATTTTTCTGATACTGCTACTACAGCTTCGATATCTTTTTCTAATTGTTGTTTAGTTGTATAAATTATTAAATTATTATTAAAATGAGCCTTTAGAATAGATATTTTTTGTGAAGTTTTTTTTGGCAAAAATCCTAAAAAAGAAAAAATCTTCTTATTTAAAAAACCACTTAATTGAATTCCACTAATTAATGCACTTGGTCCTGGAATAGAAAATATTTTTACATTATTTTGATATAAAAAATTGATTAACTGGTTGCCTGGATCAGAAATTAACGGAGAGCCCGAGTCGGAAATTAAACTAATAATTTTTTTTTGTTTTAGATTTTGTAAGATTTCATCTTTTTTCCTATCAAAATCATGATCGGTATACTTATCATACTTTGCTTCAATCGAATATTTTTTAAAAAGCTTTTTACTATTATTAGTATTTTCACAAAAAATAATTTCTGAATTTTTTAAAATATTTAGCGCTCTTATTGTGATATCATCTAAATTTCCTATGGGCGTAGCAACTAAATATAAACCAGGTTCCATGGCACTTAGTTTTAAAAGTATATTTTTATTGTTTATATTTATATCTTTTTTTGGATGTGCTCCGACAATTATTGAAACAACAAAAAAACCAACAAAAGACGATGTAATTGTTGTTGAGGAAAAAAAAGATGAAGCAATTGATATTCAAAAAGAAAAAGAAATATCTCCAACCTTACCTATAAAGCCTGAAAAAAAGATTATTGATTTTAATAGTATTGAAAAGATTATAGTTGTCTTATCGGATGATAACCTTTTAACACCAATTTTTTATGAGTCTTTTGTTTCTGAAATAGAAAATTATTCAAATATTCCCAAAGTAGATTTCATATATTCTTTAACTGAAATTAATTCAAACATAAATAATTCATTAATTATTGGCCCTATAACCACATCTGATTTAAGAGATCTGCCTCAATACCTTGGTGATAACACTTTTATTTTAGCTTTGTCGAACGATTATTCTTTAATGAGCAAATATGCTGACAATGAAATTATTTTTATTCCAAATAGTCCTTATTTGCATGTTAATAAATTAAACCAATATATTAAAAATCAGAGATCTGTTGGCGTCTTGTACAAACAAAATGATTATGGGCTAAAAGTATTTAATCATTTTAAAGAAGTCTATCCATTACATTTTATTAAGTCATCATCATTTGGCACCAGTGCAATTGACTTAGAACTCTCAGTTAATTTAATCGGAAATTTAAATGAATTAGATTCAATCGTTATTATTGATGACGGATATAGTTATAAGGATTTAATAGGATATTTAGCAACTGATGAAAAAACATATCCTTTAAATAAAATTTATTTAATTGATAATTTTCTAGAACAAAGAAATACGTTAAAGAATTATTATAAGCCAGTTAATCGAACAAATTTTAGTTCCTTTGACATGTCCGCCTCCAAAGAACCACACCGGGAATTTTTATTTAAAAAATCTTCTGAATTAACTTTGATCATAGCCGATAAAATTTTTTCTGAAAAAAGTTCACCTAAAAGTATAAATCATCCTACTTTTGGATATTTGTCTATCAAGGGTCAAATGATTGATTATCCAATTATTTTTGAGTAGTGGATAAAATTTTAAAAGCCTCAAATCTATGAGATAAAGTCATTTTTTCTTTTAAACGCATCTCAGCAAAAGTTTTTTTTGAACTTGAGGGAATAAAAAAAGGATCGTATCCAAAACCATCATTACCTTTCATATTAGAAATAATAAAACCTACAACTTTACCAGATACTACCTGATTTAGTTCGTGACCAACTAGTGATAAAGAGCAATAAAAAGTAGCTCTAATTTTCTGTTTTTGTGGATTTTTTCTAAAAATAAAATTAATAACTTGTTGTTCTCCTCCCATTTCTTTTGCAGCCCTTGCAGTTTTTATTCCTGGGAAATTTCCCATTCCCTCAACAGTAAAGCCACTATCATCGCTTAGCGTTAGACAGTTTGTTTTATTAAAAAAAAAATTTGATTTGATAATTGAGTTTTCCTCAAATGTCGATCCGTTTTCTTCTGGTTCACCTAAACTTGTAAAGGAAGATAAATCTATGATTTTATAATTTGTGAAAAGATTGAAATATTCTAAATAAAATTTTATTTCTTTAATTTTTCCAGCATTCCCGCTGCCAAGAAGTAAGTTATTTTTCAATAGCTTGATTTTGGATTGCAAAAATATTAGGCATTGAGCCTTCTACCAATTCAATGAAATCTAAAATAGTTTTTTTACTGAACTTGGCTTCTTCACCGGTTGATTGAAATTCAATAAATTGACCATCATTGGCCATGACAACATTGCAGTCTACTTCTGCACCGGAGTCTTCTATGTAGTCTAAATCTATACAAGGTGTTCCTTTTACAACACCAACAGAAATAGCAGCAATCTGATTTGTAATTATGCCTAAAGTGATGTTGAAATTAGATTTGTAATGATTAACTGCCCTTACTAAGCTTACATATCCACCAATAATTGACGCTGTTCGCGTTCCTCCATCTGCACTAATGACATCGCAATCGATCTTTATAGTTTTTTCACCAAGAATATCTAAATTTACTGCACATCGAAGACTTCTGCCAATTAGTCTTTGAATTTCTTGAGTTCGACCAGATTGCTTTCCCTTTGCGGCCTCTCTATCCATTCTCTCTGATGTAGATGAGGGAAGCATCCCATACTCTGCAGTGAGCCAGCCTTTGCCAGAGTTTCTTAGAAAGCCAGGAACTCTGTCTTCTAAAATTGCAGAACAACAAACATGAGTATCCCCCAACTTAACCAAACAAGATGATTGATTGTTGGGTTGAAAGTTAGGGGTTATTTCTAAGGACCGTATTTTGTTTAGTTCGCGGTTATTTCTTTTATATGTACTCATTTTGAATAAATTAATTTAGGTTGTAAGATCAAAAATTAACAATGAATAAGAAAATATCTGAAATAAGTCAAAGAGCCAAATTTATTTTTAAGGTTCTTGTTGAAAACTATTTAACTACAGGCCAACCAATGGGCTCTAAGTCTATAAGTTCAAAACTAAATAACGAGCTTTCCTCCGCGACTATTAGAAATATTCTAAATGAAATAAATTTACATGGATTAATTCAACGAAACCATTTTTCAGCTGGCAGCTTACCATCAGATTTTGGTTTGCAGTTTTATACACAAGCTTTGCTTGAGCCAGGTCAAATAAATAAAAATGAAAAACAGCTAATTGATTCAACAAACTTCTCTGATTTAACCCAAGAATATGAAAAAATTACCTCTATTCTTAATGGCCTCTCTAATCAAACAAGCCTAGTTATTAACAATGAGAAGGTC
This sequence comes from uncultured Alphaproteobacteria bacterium, assembly GCA_902522585.1. Lineage (GTDB taxonomy): Bacteria > Pseudomonadota > Alphaproteobacteria > HIMB59 > HIMB59 > HIMB59. The sequence continues at coordinate 1,227 of CABYWI010000026.1, read as the reverse complement.
CCAAAAATTTCTAAAATCAGCTTTCATACAATTGATAAAAAGAGAGTTATTTTTATTGTTGAAAACGAAGATGGCACAACAACGAATCGACTGGTTGAAGCTCCTGAAAATATAGAACATAGAGATTTAAATTTTATTAGCGAATTTTTAAATAAATTCACAAACAATCAATCACCAATTCAAATCGAAAAAAATATAAAAATCTTTCTTCAAAAAGCTAAAAATGAAATTAATAAAACAACCAAAATCCTTTTGGAACAGGGTATAAAAATAAATAAAAATAAGTCGGAGAAGTTTTTTGTGCGAGGTTTGCCAAGCTTAGTAAATAGTAAAATAGATACAGATTTGGATACATTAAATGAATTACTGAGCGAAATTGAAACTGGGAAAATGGCTAGTAAAATGATTAGAGCCTTGAAAAAATCTCAAGGAGTACAAATATTTATTGGAAGTAATACAAACTTATTTAAAAACACAAATTTATCGATGATTTTTTCTAATTATCAAACAAAAAATGGACTTACTGGAGCAATTGGTGTAATAGGACCTAAAAGAATTGACTATCAAAGAATAGTCCCGATTGTTAATTATATGTCTGAAATTATATCCAACAAAAAATAATGAGGAATGATGAACGAAGAGAATAATAATAATAAAGTTGGGGAAAAAGATTTAGAAAATCCAACTTCAGAAAAAGAAGAACAAGTATCAGAAGAGCCAAAAGACAAAGAAGAGGCTGAAATTTCCCCTGAAGATTTGATTGAGAAATTAAATGAAGAAATCACTAGCTTAAAAGATCAAAGATTGCGTGCGGTTGCTGAGCTAGAAAATTTTAGAAAACGAGCAGAAAAAGACCAATCTGATGCTCTTAAGTATGGAATTTCAAATTTTGCAAAGGAAATTATTAATATAAGAGATAATATTGAGCGTGCTCAAAGCAGCATCTCGGAGGAAGCAAAAACTAATGAAGCTATAAAATCTGTTATCGAAGGGATAGATTTAATTGCACAGTCTGTTGTTTCAACTTTTGAAAAAATTGGAATAAAAAAGATTGAAAGTCTTAATGAAAAATTTGATCATAATTTGCATCAAGCAATGATTGAAATTGAAAATGATGATTTAGAACCGGGCACCATTGTTCAAGAGCTCATACCTGGTTATACACTTCATGATCGACTCTTAAGACCTGCTATGGTGGGTGTATCTAAAAAGCTTAAAAAAAATGAT
>CABYWI010000025.1 GCA_902522585.1 uncultured Alphaproteobacteria bacterium | reverse complement strand
CTGATTACCAGATGTGTTTGGAGCTATGTCTGATATGATTATATCAAAACAATAATTCTTAGAGATAAAAACTTCAGATATTTTATCAAACTCGTTCAAATCAAAATTATAAAAAGTAAAATTATCATTAAATTGTTTTTCAATGGGGAGGATGTCGACTCCAACTACGCTTTGATTTCCACTTTTATTGAGTACATATTGAGTCCAGCCTCCTGGACAACATCCAATATCTAATACATTAGATGATTTCCTAATAATTTGATGTTTCTTATCAATTTCCTCTAATTTGTAATATGCCCTAGAAATAAGGTCATTTTTCTGAGCTAATTTATAAAAATGGTCATTTTTTCTATTTTTATACCATTGTTTCATTTTTATTTATAATATGATATGAATTCGTCTACATATATTCATAGAAAGCCAACTTTACATCATGACAAACTCTATTACTAAAAAATTTTTAGCAATATTCTTTTTTATTTCACCTCTTTTTGCCTCTGAATGGGGTGAGGATAATAAAAATACTGAGGCACAATTATTTACTGTTAAAGTATTAGACTCACAGGCTTTTATCATCAAAGATAGTATCGAATTCAGCTCCACTACAGAAGCCCACCAAAGAATTGAAGTAAAATCTGAAATCATGACCACTGTAGAAGAGGTTTTAGGAAAAGCTGGTACTTTCATAAATAAAAATGACCTTGTTATTAGGCTTGATGAATACAATACAAATTTAGAACTTTATAAACTTGATCTTCTCTCAGAAAGTGAATTTAAAAAGATTGCTCTTTATGCTCCCTTTGATGGTATCTTGCTAGATAATCATAAAATTGCTGGAGAATTGGTTATGCCTGGTGAGAGAGTCTATGAATTAATTGATTTATCTTCTCTTGAGATTTATGGATATATCAATGAAAATGAAATACTTGATATTTCAACTAAAAACGAAGTTGATGTAACTATCTTGGGTGAAGAGGTAAAAGGTTTTATTGATTATGTGTCGCCAATTTCAGACCCAGAAACAAAAACTTTTGAAATTGTTGTTAAAGTTAAAAATAAAGATCTTAGATATAAGGATGGCCTCTCATCGATGATTTCTATAAACAAAGGTGAGGTGCTAGCCCACAAAATTTCTCCTTCAATACTTGCCTTAGGTGATGAAGGTCAACTCGGTGTAAAAGTAATCGCTAAAGGTAGTGAGGTTGAATTCAAAGATATTAAAATTATTGAAGACACTTCTGAGTATATGTTAGTTACTGGGTTAGGAGAAAAAGAAAAGATTATAATCGTTGGTCAACAATACGTATCAAATGGTGAAAAAGTTAATTTCGAATAATAAAATGAATTTAGTTAATATCGCAAGTCAGTATTATAGGACCACAATATCTATCTTTTTATTCATAATATTATCCGGATCTCTTGTATTTAATAATATTCCAAAGGAATCTTCTCCTGACGTTAACCTTCCTTATATATATGTCTCTCTAGGTTTAACTGGTATAAGCCCTGAAGACTCTGAGAAGCTTCTAATTAAACCAGTCGAGGACGAAATTTCAAACATAGAAGGTAAAAAAGAAATGACGAGTACCGCCTATCAAAGTGGTGGTAACGTTTTATTAGAATTTAATGCTGGATTTGACCCAGACCAAGCCTTGCTTGACACTAGAGAGCAAGTTGATCGTGCAAAATCTGATTTACCTGATGATGCAGATGAACCTAAAGTAAGTGAGGTCAATATTAGCCTCTTCCCTATCCTAGTTGTTTCCATTAGTGGAGATGCTTCTGAATTCTTACTAAAAAAAATTTCTAATGATCTAAAAGATAAAATTCAATCTTTACCAAACGTATTAGAAGTAGAAATTGGTGGGGAAAGAGAAGAGCAATTAGATATAATTATCGATCAAAATAAGATTGAGGCTTATGGTCTTAATTTAAATGAAATTTTAAGTTTTGTTCGATCGAACAATCAAGTTGTCTCTGCTGGAAATTTAGATACAGGAGATGGTCGTTTTGTAATCAAAATTCCAGGTCTGTATGAAAATTTAAATGATATTTTCAATACCCCCATAAAAGTTAATGATAAAAAAACAATAAAATTTAAAGATATAGCTTCTCTAAAAAGAACTTTTAAAGATCCTGAAAAATTTGCAAGGCTTAATGATAAGTCAGCTTTTACTCTAGAAATTTCAAAGAGAATTGGTGCAAATATTGTCGAAACTGTTAACCAAGTTAAAGAACTAGTTGCCGAAGAGCAAAAGGCATTACCTTCAAAAATAAATATTACTTTCTCTGGTGACGAGTCGATCAATATAAAAAATATGTTAGGGGATTTACAAAATAATGTAATTTTTTCTATTCTTCTTGTAATGAGTGTTGTGATTATCTTTTTAGGTATTCGCTCTAGTCTTCTTGTTGGCCTTGCTGTTCCAGGCTCATTTTTATCCGCAATACTCGTTCTTTACACTTTGGGTTTCACTGTCAATATGGTTGTTCTTTTTGGTTTAATTTTGTCTGTTGGTCTCTTAGTTGATGGTGCCGTTGTAGTTGTGGAATATGCTCAGAGAAAAATTCAAGAGGGTATGGGTTTAGCTGATGCATACATAAAAGCTGCATCTAGAATGTCATTGCCCATCATTGCATCGACCTTAACGACAATAGCAGTTTTTGTTCCACTATTATTTTGGCCAGGAACCACAGGAGGATTTATGAAATATATTCCTATTACTGTAATATCAGTACTTAGCTCCAGTCTTGTAATGGCTTTAATTGTTGTTCCTATTATCGGAACACAATCTTATAAAATAAGAAATCTTTTCTTCTTCTTTTTTATTCCGATTATTTTATTTGGAATTATTAATTTTATTACCTATTCCTTTTTATCTAAATTCCAATTTGATAAGTATTTAAACTTAGGCATTAAAACTTTAGCTTCAATTACTATTGCATTTATTATTTATAAAACTTTTAAATTCATAAAAGGCAGAGGCTTTTTTCAGAAAATATCAATTCCAAAAATTAGTGCAGATGATGATGAAGATTTAACTGATATTACTCAAGTAGGTTTTTTTACCAAAATTTATTTACTAATATTAAAAGTATGTATCAATCATCCTCTAAAAATTGCTGTTGTTGCTATCTCTTTACTTGTTGGTATCTATACAGCTTATGGAAAATATGGTAAGGGTGTAATATTTTTCCCTTCTGTGGAAGCAGAAAATACAAAGGTAATTGTTTATGCGACTGGTAATCTTTCTGTAATAGAAAAAGATCAACTAGTAAGAAGTGTAGAACGAAAAATTATCCAACTTCAAACTAAGAATAATGAATTTGAGTCTATTTACACCACTTCTGGTAATGTTTCTAATAGACAAGAAAGTTCTCCAGATATCATAGGTTTCATTGATATAGAGTTTAAGGATTGGGATAAGCGAAGAAAAGCTGATGTATTAATATCAGAAATCAGAGAAGCAACTTCTACTATACCGGGAATAAAAGTTGAAACTCGAACCCAAAGAGCAGGACCTCCAAGGGGAAAGCCTATTGAAATTAATTTAACTTCCAACGATCCTGCGATCACTATTTCAGAAGTAAAAAGGATTCAGACTTATCTTTCTAATATTCAAGGCTTAAAAGATCTAGAAACTTCTCTTCCTTCACCAAGTATTGAATACCAACTCTATGTAAACCGTGAAGAAGCTGCTAAATATGGTGCTAGTATTGCTATTATAGGAAATACTATTAAATTAATAACAGGTGGTCTAAAACTAAGTGAATTCAGACCTAACGACAGTGATGAGTCTATACCTATATATCTTCGCCTTCCTGAAAATCAAAGAACTATAGATCAGCTAAATAGTATTAAAATTCCTACTTCCTCAGGATATGTTCCAATTTCAAATTTTACTGAAATAGAAACAAGTCAGGAAACTGGTAATTTAGTAAGAGTTGATCAAAATAGAATAGAGACCATAAAGTCAGATGTAGTTAGATTTTATCAAACAGATGCTTATGTAAGACTAATCAAACATTGGCTAGGAATTCAAAAGTTTGATATTCCAAACAACTTTGGTTTAGATTTACCAGAATTCAACTCTGCTGATATTGATCCTAGGGTAAAAGTTTCTTTTAAAGGAGAGGATGAAAGTCAGAAACAATCGCAAGCTTTTCTTCAAAAAGCTTTTATGATTGCCATATTCTTAATGGGAGTAATTCTTCTTACTCAATTCAATAGTTTTAGTAGTGCAATTTTAATATTGTTTGCTGTTATTATGTCGACAGTTGGGGTAGTGCTAGGATTGTTAATTACCCAACAACCATTCGGGATAGTAATGAGTGGAATTGGAGTAATTTCATTAGCAGGAATTGTAGTTAATAATAACATTGTCTTAATTGATACTTTTGACAGGCTTTATAAGAAAACAAAGGATGCAAAAGAGGCATTATTAATGACTGGTGCTCAAAGATTAAGACCAGTTTTACTAACAACGATTACCACTGTCTTAGGGTTAATGCCAATGGCATTGAAGATTAATATTGATTTTGTAAATTTTGAATACACTTATAATTCACCTGATACTCAATGGTGGGTAGATTTATCCAGAGCAATTATTTTTGGTTTACTTTTCTCAACTTTATTGACTTTGTTGGTCACACCTTCAGCCTTAATGATTAAATCTAGATTTTTATTTGGAGATAAGGTTAAAAAATCTAAAAAAGTAAAAAAACAAGTTAAACATAGCTAAAAATAAATAAGCAATGGCTAATACTACAGTTGTCTGCCAAAAGTATGTTATTAAAAAAATTAAAATTATAACCACAAAAATAATAATAATCCTAAAATAGAGAGAATTTAATTTAATGCTTTTCAAGGATGGAGTGGGTACCCTACTTATCATCATTGCACCCGAAAAAACAATTAATAAAGCTGATAGTATTTCAATATTTATTGGAAAATAACTAAAATTAATAAAACTAAAATATAGCGGGATCATTACTATGCCTGCTGCTGCAGGAGAAGGGATGCCAAAAAAAGTCTTAGATTGTTCTTTCATATTTTCAATATTAAACCTCGCCAATCTTAATGCGGCGCAAACTGTATAAAATAAACTAAATATCCATCCTATTTGCCCTAATTTAAATGTGAAACAAAGATTAATTAAAAGAGATGGAGCTAGCCCAAAACTAATAAAATCTGATAATGAGTCTAGCTCTGCACCAAACTGACTAGATTTTTTTAATTTCCTAGCAACCCACCCATCAAAAAAATCAAAAAAAGCTGCTAACATAATCATCAAAACAGCTAATTGCCAATTACCTTGTATAGAAAATTTTATTGAAGATATGCCTGCAATTAAAGACATCATAGTAATGAAATTAGGGATGAATCTTGTAAAAGGATATTCTTTCATAAAATAAAATTGCTATATTTTTTTAAATTCTCTTTTACTAATTTTAGATTTAATATCATGGGCAATAATTGTTTCTCCACCAATACATTGTTGTCCTTCATTGACCAGTAATTTAAAGTTATTTGGGAATTCAATATCCACCCTACTTCCAAATTTAATTATACCGTATCTCTCACCTTGATTAATATTTTCATTCGGTTTAACATAATTAATAATTCTTCTTGCAATTAAACCTGCAATTTGAGTAACATAAATTAGATTACTCCCATTTTTAATTGTTATTTTTAGTCTTTCATTTTCATCACTAGCTTTATCTAGTGTGGCATTGATAAACTTACCTTCAATGTAATCAACTTTAGTTACCTCTCCTGAAACAGGTAACCTTTGAATATGGACATTAAAGATACTAAGAAATATAGAAACCTTAATATAAGTTCTTTTTCCTTCTTTTATCTCTGTGATATTAGTAATTAAACCATCTGCTGGACTAACTAATATATCATCTCCAATTGGAACAACTCTTTCAGGATCTCTGAAAAAATAAAATGTGAAAATTAATAAAATTAGTGAAAGAATAAAAAGCGGTTTGTAAATAAAATAAAAAAAAACTACTAATAGGAAGAGTATGATTAATGCAGCCGAAACCTCTTTGTGAAAACGAAAGTACATAGTGGATGAATTAATATCTGAAATGCATTATTTGATCAATAAAATAGATTTTTTTTAGCTATTTTATTTGTTATACCTAGGATCTTCAACATATGTCAAAAATAACAGTTAAAAATCCTGTCGTAGAGCTCGATGGAGATGAAATGACCCGAATTATATGGGATTTTATTAAAAAGAAATTAATTCTTCCGTACTTAAATATTGATCTTAAATACTATGATCTCTCTGTTCAAAAAAGAGATGAGACTAATGATCAAATAACTGTTGACGCTGCAAATGCAATCAAAACTCATGGTATAGGTGTCAAATGTGCAACCATAACTCCTGATGATAATAGGATGAGTGAATTTAATTTAAAGAAAATGTGGAGATCTCCGAATGGAACTATAAGAAATATATTAGATGGAACTGTCTTTAGACAACCAATTATTTGTCAGAATATTCCTAGAATTGTTCGAACTTGGGATCATCCTATTGTGGTAGGTAGACACGCTTTTGGCGATCAATACAGAGCAACTGAAATGAAGATCACAAAACCAGGAAAACTCTTTTTAAAATTCATCTCTGATGAAGGTGAAACTATTGAAGAAGAAGTATTCCAATTTAAAAATAATGGTGTAGCGCTATCCATGTATAATTTAGATGAATCTATCAAGGGTTTTGCTCGAGCTTGCTTTAATTACGGCTTAAATTTGAAATGGCCAGTTTATTTATCTACAAAAGATACAATATTGAAAAAATACGATGGTAGGTTCAAAGAATTATTTCAAGAGGTCTTTGATAGTGAATTCAAAAAAAGTTTTGAAGAAAATAATCTGATTTATGAACACCGTTTAATTGATGACTTAGTTGCTTCAGCAATGAAGTGGAGTGGAAAATTTGTATGGGCTTGTAAGAATTATGACGGTGATGTTCAATCTGACTCTGTAGCACAAGGGTATGGGTCTCTTGGCATGATGTCGAGTGTACTTATGACACCTGATGGTAAAACCATAGAGTCAGAAGCTGCACACGGTACAGTAACAAGACATTATAGACAACATCAAAAAGGTGAAAAAACTTCCACTAATCCAATTGCATCAATTTTTGCATGGACTAGGGGTTTGTATTTCAGAGGTCAATTTGATCACAATGAGGAATTAATGAATTTTGCAGACACCTTGGAAAGAATATGCATCGAAACTGTAGAGTCTGGTCAAATGACAAAAGATCTAGCTGTTCTTGTAAGTCCTGATACCAAATGGATGAATACAGAAGATTTTTTAAGTTGTTTAGATGTTAATCTGCAAAAAAAACTTTCCTAAATTTTCTCGCGAATACTAGAAAAAGCTTGATTTATATTGCTTTTTTGATCTCCACCAGCCTGTGCAAAATCCACTCTTCCGCCACCACCTTTTGAACCAAGATGATCAAATGAGGATTTAATCAAAATTCTAGCATCATATTTTTCTGTTAAATCTTTAGTTAAACCAATGATGATAGATACTTTATCTTCATTAATAGTTATACAAGCAAGAATTGAGTTCTGTTTTTCAGATTTAAACTTATCATAAACAGACCTTAGTTCTTTAGGTGGAAGACCCTCAATAACTTGTGTTATGTAATTAACACCATTAATTTCATCAACATTGATTTGATTATTGCTGTCGTTAGATAAAATTGATTTATTTTTTAAAGTATTTAAATAATTTTCTAATTTTTTAATATAAACAGCTTTGTTGCTATCTTGAAAATTTATTTGACCAGATAGGTCTTTAACTTTTTTTTCTAAATCATTTATATTTTCATTTTGTTGAATTTCTAATTTCTCTTTTTCTTTACTTCTTAGTAAAAGATGTTCATCAACTTTATTAAATGTAAGGGCTTCAATTCTTCTAACGCCAGAAGAAATAGACTCTTCATTAATAATAAGAAATTTGCTAATTTCGGTAACATCTGTTACATGAGTACCCCCACATAATTCTATAGAATATGGGTTATCGTTTTTGGACCCAAGAGTGACTACTCTTACTTCATCTCCATATTTTTCACCAAATAATGCTATCGCACCTGCTTTGATCGCATCCTCTTGAGATTTAATTTCTATATTAGATTTTGAAGATGTTTTAATTACTGAATTTACTTCATCTTGAATCTTATTTATATCGTCATGGGATATTTGTTTATTATGACTAAAATCAAATCTTAATTTTTCAGAATTTACTAAAGAACCTCTTTGGGCAACATGATTACCTAATGTATTTCTTAAAGCCGCGTGAAGAAGGTGCGTTGCTGAGTGATTTTTCATAATTAAAGATCTTCTTTCCTCGTCAATAGAGATATCTACTTCTTCACCAACATTGATACTTCCAGAAATTAATTTTCCAAAATGAATAAAAATACCTTGAGGCGTTTTTTTTGTATCTGTTACTAAAAATTCCCCATTCTTTGATTTAATTGTACCTGTATCCCCTACTTGGCCACCTGACTCGCCGTAAAAGCATGTATTTTCAGTAATAATAATGCACCCTTCAACAGATTGATCTTTCAAGCAATTAACCTCATTGGAGTTCTGTAAAATAGAGATGATTTTAGACTCAACACTATTTTTTTCATAACCATCAAAAATTGTTGGATTATATTTTTTTGCTAACTCAAACCATATTTTTTGAGTTGCAGTATCTCCACTGCCTTTCCATGAGGCTCTGGCCTCCTCTTTTTGTGCCTCCATGGCTTGATTAAAAGACTCAATATCAATAACTATATTTTTTGATTTTAAAAAATCTTGAGTTAAATCAAGAGGAAATCCAAAAGTATCATATAACTTGAAAGCAACTTTGCCATCTAATGTATTATTTTTAATATTTGGAATTTCTTGGGATAATATATCTAATCCTTTGGTTAAAGTTTCACGAAATCTAACTTCTTCATCATGTAAAGTCTCTGAGATTAAATCGGCTCTTATATTGAGTTCATCATAAAATCCACTCATTAAAATTTTAAGATCTTTAAATATTTTTGAAAATAAAGGATCTCTTGAGCCTAAAGTATAGGCATGACGAATACCTCTTCGTAAAATTCTTCTTAAAACGTAGCCCCTTCCTTCATTTGAAGGAATGACTCCATCAGCAATCAAAAAAGAGGATGCTCTTAGATGATCAGCAATAACTCTAAAACTTGCTTTATTTTCTTCAGTTAATTTTGTTTTAATTAATTCCTGAGTGGCATCAATAATATTAGTAAATAAGTCAGATGAATAATTATCATTACTTCCATTTAATAAAGCTGTAATTCTCTCTAACCCCATTCCTGTATCAACACAAGGTTTAGGTAGGTCTATTCTTTTATTAGTATCGATCTGTTCATATTGCATGAAAACTAAATTCCAAATTTCAATAAAACGATCACCATCCTCATCGGGAGAACCAGGAGGACCACCAAAATATTTTTCACCATGATCATAGAATATCTCTGAGCAAGGTCCACAAGGACCAGCATCTCCCATAGACCAAAAATTATCTGATGTTGAAATTTTTATGATTCTATTATCTGGTAAATTTGCAATTTTTTTCCAATATTTTTCTGACTGTTCATCATTATGATAAATAGTAACAAGAAGTTTATTAGGATTTATTTTGTATTTTTTTGTAATTAAATCCCAAGCAAAGAAAATAGCATCTTCTTTGAAGTAATCACCAAACGAAAAATTACCAAGCATTTCAAAGAAAGTATGGTGTCTAGTGGTAAAACCAACATTTTCTAAATCATTGTGTTTACCACCAGCTCTCACGCATTTTTGGGATGTAGTTGCTCTTGCATAAGGTCTTTGCTCTAATCCAGTAAACACATTTTTGAATTGAACCATTCCAGAATTGGCAAACATTAAAGTAGGATCGTTATCTGGAACTAGGGAACTGGAACTCACATGGGAATGCCCTTGCTCTTTAAAATATTCAATAAAAGTATTTCTTACTTGGTTAGAAATCATAACCTAGCAATATAGATTAATTTATTTGAAAATTAATAGTTATTCTTCAGTTTTTTTTTCAGGAGTATCGTTAGGTAACACTGGTGGATCAATCATTAACTCTTCTACAGTATTGGAATTTGACCTAATTCTAGTCTCTATTTCCTCTAATAAAGCGGGGTTGTCTTTTAAAAACTGTTTTGTGTTTTCTCTACCTTGGCCGATCTTCTCATCTTTATAAGAATACCATGCTCCAGATTTATCAATAATATCAGCTTGAACACCTAAATCAATAATTTCACCAATTTTTGAAATCCCCTCTCCATACATAATATCGAATTCAACCATTTTGAAAGGTGGGGCCATTTTATTTTTGACAACTTTTACCCTTGTCTGATTGCCAATAATATTATCTTTGTCTTTAATGGCACCAATTCTTCTAATATCGAGTCTGACAGAGGAATAAAATTTAAGTGCGTTTCCACCTGTTGTAGTTTCTGGACTTCCAAACATTACGCCTATCTTCATTCTTAATTGATTAATAAACACGACCATTGTATTAGTTTTTGAAATAGAGCTAGTTAATTTTCTTAGAGCTTGGCTCATCAATCTAGCTTGAAGACCTGGCAGAGAGTCTCCCATCTCACCTTCAAGTTCTGCTCTAGGTACTAAAGCAGCTACTGAGTCAATAACAAGAAGGTCTATTCCCTCTGACTTAACTAAAGTATCAGAAATTTCTAGCGCCTGCTCTCCAGTATCAGGCTGTGAAATTAAAAGTTCATCTATATTAACTCCAAGTTTCTTTGCATAACCTGGGTCAAGGGCATGTTCAGCATCAATGAATGCGCATGTTCCGCCCATTTTTTGAGCTTCTGCAATCACATGAAGGGTTAATGTGGTCTTACCAGAGCTTTCTGGCCCATAAACCTCTACTACTCTGCCCTTAGGCAATCCACCTATGCCTAACGCTATGTCTAGGCCCAAGGAACCTGTTGAATAAACATCAACATTACCCATATCTTCATCTTTTTTTCCAAGCATCATTATGGAGCCTTTTCCATAAGATTTCTCGATACTACTAATAACAGTTTTTAATTTGTTTAAATTGTCTTTTTTATCCATGATTCTATTATAAATAGTAAATAATTGTACTTACTTAACAAGAACAAACATGAAAAATAGCCCTATTTTTAACGACTTTACTCCTGGTACCTTAGTAAAATGTCCTTCACAGCCCACTTGGGGTATAGGTCAAGTTCAATCATGTATTAATGGTAAAGTTACAATTAACTTTGAGAATGTTGGAAAAAAAGTTATAGATTTAATGTTCATAAACTTAGAATTAATTGAAAATGCTGGCTGATCAATTTAAACGTAAAATCGACTATTTAAGGGTTTCAGTAACAGATCGATGTGATCTACGCTGCACTTATTGTATGGCTGAAGATGTCACTTTTTTACCTAGACAAGAAGTATTGACTATTGAGGAGATCATAAAATTGATTGATGTTTTTAATGAGCTAGGTGTGAAAAAATTTAGATTAACTGGCGGAGAGCCATTGGTTAGAAAAAATATTATTTCGGTGATTGAACATTTATTCGAACTCAAAAAACAAAATAAAATTTTAGAACATACTCTTACAACTAATGGGACAAATTTAGAAAAGTATTCTCCAATCCTAAAAAAAAATGGAATTAATAGGGTTAATGTTTCTTTAGATAGTCTCAATCCAGAAAAATATAAGGAAATTACCAAATGGGGCAAACTTGAAAAAGTTATAAATGGAATTCGCTCTGCAATTAATGAAGGTATCAAAGTAAAGATCAACACTGTACTCACTCAAGATTTTAACGATGAGGAAATATTTGAAATAATTGATTGGTGTAAAAAAAATTCCTGCGATATTTCATTAATTGAAATTATGCCCATTGGATCTATTGGGGAAAAAAGATTTGATCAATACCTATCTATGAAGAGCTTTGAGGAAAAATTAGTGAAAAAATTAGATTTAAATCCATCTAAATATCGAACTAATGGCCCTTCAAGGTATTTTAATAATTCAAAAAACGATCAAAAAATTGGTATTATTTCTGCTATTTCTAATAATTTTTGTGACACCTGCAATAGAGTTAGGCTTACTTGTACTGGGAAGTTGTACATGTGTTTAGGCCAAAATGATTTTGTGGACTTAAAATTTGCACTCAGGAATCAATCAAAAGCTGATATTATTAAGCTAATTGAGTATGCGATGTCAATTAAACCAAAAGCCCATAATTTTGAAATCAATAAAAGCAATTATGAAGGGTACGTTAATAGGTATATGAATGAAACAGGTGGTTAAATATGAAAATTAGTTTCGTATCTTTTCCTTTAGAAAAAAATTTAAAGGCTCAAAATGAGCTAATTGAAAAATATGGCAACTGTAGCCCAGAGGAGGCAGACTTTATAGTAGCTTTAGGAGGTGATGGATTTATTCTTAAATCACTTCATGATTATTTAAAAATTGAGAAACCTATTTTTGGAATGAATTTTGGTTCAGTTGGATTTTTAATGAATGAATATAGGCTAGAAGGCTTAAACGACAGACTAGAGAAGGCTCAACTCACCAAACTACGACCTCTAGTTATGAAAACACTTTCCCCTACTGGTAAAGAAGTTAAAGCAATAGCGATAAATGAAATTAGTATTAGAAGAGAAAAATATCAAGCATCAAAACTTCAAATAATAATTGATGATGAAGTAAGAATGGAAGAATTAGTTTGCGATGGTGTAATCATCTCTACTTCAGCAGGGAGTACAGGTTACAATTATTCTGCATCTGGCCCTATCATACCATTGGGCAGCAATGTTATTGCTTTAACAGCTGTGAGTGCCTATAGTCCCAGACATTGGAGAGGTGGTCTTTTAAAAGACACTGCAAAAATAAAAATAGTCAATAATAACCCCTCAAAAAGACCTATTGTAGCACATGCAGATCATATAGAAGCTAAAGATGTAACTTCTGTAGAAATAGAAATGTCCGAGGGATTAGAAATACCTTTACTCTTTGATAATAATCATAAAATCGAAGAGAGAGTCTACAAAGAAATGTTTAAATCATAATAATTATTCATTGTTATTAATATTAAAAATTTTTTTTCTACTTTTATTTATTTACTCAAAGCCCATTTGGGCATCAGAAGAATGTAGTATTGAAAATAATTTAAGAGTAGGGCTTATCAATAATGATTTTATTGATTATCAGTATTATCTATATTACGAACTTGGAAATTATGCTCAAACAAATAATCTTGAGTTTGAATTAGGCATTGTAGACAACAATATAGACGAATTTGATATAATCTTCGGAGAGTATAATCAACTAAAAAA
>CABYWI010000024.1 GCA_902522585.1 uncultured Alphaproteobacteria bacterium | reverse complement strand
TCTATTTGATCCCATCACCTATGGTAGGCTTTTATCAGAATCTAATATACAAATTGTAACTTGGGATTCCATTTCAATGATTTCTGAAGCAATCTCATCTGAAACAGGAACATTCCTTTATAAGTTCGAAGAAGAAAGCTGCCCCAAAAGATATCAGCTATTCCATCAAATGGTTAAACAAAAAGGCTTACTTAAAAGTTTCAACAGAGATATGAAACCCTATACAGTCTCAATGAGCAGTTATAATTCAGAGTTAAAAAGTAAGATCTTGAATAAGATCGAAAGTAATTTATGGTTCAAAAGCAATGTTTCTTAAAGATTCAATATTAAACAAAATCCAATCCTACAATGACCCTTTCCCTCATTGGGAATTAGATAATCCTCTTTCAGAAGAAATGATTGATGAGCTTCAAAATGTCAAAATATCTGATGCTCCTCGTTCTTTTGATGGCACAAGAGCCGCAGATGCAGGAGGAGACGGTTTAGATGGCAAACTAAGAGTTTTTTTAGAAAAAGATAATTCTAATCTCCTTACTAACGGAATGGAGCTCATCGAGGACTTAAAAGATAAAGAAGTCATTGATGCGGTCCAGGAAAAAATTAAAAAGGATTTAAATAATAGCTTTATTCGAATTGAATATATTGCAGATCGAAAAGGATTTTGGCTAAAACCCCATTTAGATATTCCAGAGAAACTTATGACAATGATGCTCTTTATTAATACCTATAATGAATCTGAAAAACTTGGCACTGATTTTTATGATCTTGATATGAAACTTGTTAAAACAATTCCTTATAAACATAATTCTGGGTATTTTTTTGCCTCAGGAAATAACACTTGGCACGGATTAGAAAAAAAAGAGATTAAAATCGAGAGAAGATGTATGCAAATTAATTATGTTACCTTCCCTACTAGCTGGCCAATAAATGGCTAATATTAAAGAAGTTACCATTATAGGTTCAGGTCCTGCTGGTTATACCGCCGCAATTTACTCCGCTAGGGCTAATTTAAAACCTACTCTTGTGAGCGGTCTTCAACCTGGTGGGCAGTTAACAATTACTACTGATGTTGAAAATTATCCTGGTTATGAAAACCCTATCCAAGGACCATGGCTGATGGAACAAATGCAAAAGCAAGCAAAATTAGTTGGTACAGAAATATTAAATACTCAAGTTACTAAAGTTGAGCTTAATGACTCAATAAAAAAGATTTTTCTTGATGATGGTAGTATTATTGAAACTAAAACTGCAATCATTAGCACTGGAGCCCAAGCAAGATGGTTAGGACTAGAAAATGAAGAAAAATTTAAAGGTCATGGTTTATCTGCATGTGCTACATGTGATGGTTTCTTTTTTAAAGATAGAAAAGTTGCAGTTATAGGTGGAGGAAATAGTGCTGCTGAAGAGGCTTTATTTTTAACCAAATTTGCATCTGAGGTATTCCTTATTCATAGAAGAGATCAACTTCGAGCAGAAAAAATTTTACAAGATCGTCTAATAAATAATTCTAAAATTAAATTCATTTGGAACACTAAAGTTTCTAAATTTATTGGCGATCAAGACTTGCAATCTATTGAACTTTATCATTTAGACAAAAATGAAAACTCAAACCTTGATTTAGATGGGGTTTTTATTGCTATCGGCCACGATCCAGCGACTAAACTTTTTGAAGGACAAATTGATATGGACTCAGAAGGATATATTATTACCAAACCAGATAGTACAGAGACCTCATTAGAGGGGGTTTATGCTGCTGGTGACGTAAAAGATAAGGTTTATAGACAGGCTATTACAGCTGCAGGGATGGGTTGCATGGCTGCTTTAGAGGTAGAAAAGTTTCTTAGCTAAGATATTAACCCTGACGGACCTTCATTCTTGGGTTTGTTTTGTTAATTACGTACAATCTGCCTTTTCTTCTAACTAACTGATTATTCTTGTCTCTAGTTTTAGCAGATTTAAGTGAACTTTTAATTTTCATGTTTAATTATTTAGTTAATTTAATAAAGTGGGAATTTATGTTAATTCAAGAAAAAATCAACCAAATTAAAGAGGATTTTTCTTATTTTGATAATTGGGAAGATAAATATCAATATCTTATTGATCTAGGCAAAAAGTTGCCAAAATTAGAAGATAAATATAAAACTGAGGATTTCAGAGTTCAAGGATGCACCTCTAATTTGTGGGTCATTCCCCAATTATCCAATGATAAATTAACCTTTATTGGTGCCAGTGATTCAGTGATTGTTCAGGGGCTATTTTATTTGGTTCAATTTGTTTACAATGAAGAAGAGCCTCAAACTATATTAAAACAACCTCTAGATTTCTTTGATGAAATAGGTTTATCAAGTCATTTAGGACCCTCTCGATCCAACGGTCTTAATTCTTTAAAAAAAAAGATCATGTCAATAGCGACAGAATTATCAAAAAATTAAATTTTATCGTTTTCAAATTGTGTTAGTTTGATGAAATGAAATTGATAAAAATTTTCTTTTCACTCATATTTCTTTTATTTTCTAATAATGCTTTATCCAAGGAGGATGTCATTAACTTACAACTCAAAGACGGTATCGTCAAAATCAAGACCTTAGTAGATAAGGCACCAAAACACGTACAACAAATTAAAGATCTAGTAGCTCAAGGTAAATATGATGGGGTAGTTTTTCATCGTGTTATAGATGGGTTTATGGCTCAAACTGGAGATATTCAATTTGGAAACTCAAATTCTGACTCTTTTGACCTAAGACGCGCGGGCACAGGTGGATCTGGCAACAATATTAATGCTGAATTTAATGATACTCCTCATAAAAGAGGTACTCTCAGTATGGCAAGAGCGCAAGACCCAAATAGTGCAGATAGTCAATTCTTTATTTGTTTCGATGATACCCCTCATTTAGATGGACAGTATACAGTTTGGGGAGAAGTCATCGAAGGAATGGAATTTATTGACATGATCAAAAAAGGTGACCCCGCTAAAAATGGAATGGTCGATGATCCTGACAAAATCATCAAAATGTGGATTGAGTAAAATTACCTCTGTGTAATTTTTAATTCTATTCTTCTATTCAACTTTAACTCTTCAGGCGAACTACCTAAACTAATTGGTTGGTGTTCGCCATAGCCATTAGCTGATAGTTTATCTGCTGGTATTCCCTGTTGAATAAAAAACTTTACAACTTCCAAAGCTCGAGCGTGTGAAAGCTCCCAGTTTGAAGGAAACTTTGCAGTAGCTATTGGGACTTTATCTGTATGTCCATCCACTTGTAAAATCCAATTTAAATCAGTTGGAATTTCATTAGATAAATCAATTAAAGTTTTAGCAATTAGAGATAAAGCAACTCTTCCACCCGCTTGAATATTAGTACTACCTGACTCAAATAAAATTTCTGATTGAAAAATAAATCTATCACCTTTGATTTGTATGTCTTCTCTTTGTCCAAGGGTTTCAGATAGTTGACCAAAAAACTCAGATTTATATTTTTGCAATTTATATAATTCACTTGTTAAAACTCTATTTAATCTATCTCCTAATTCCCCTAACTCTATTTTGTTTGAAGCGATTTCAGCCTCTTTTGAGTCAAGTAAGTTATTTAATAGTTGGATTTCCTTGCTGAGAATCTTAATATCCTCAGACAATCTTGAAATTTGTGCTAAAGCATCATTCAAACTCGTTGTTTGAATTACCGAGTCTTGCTCCAAAGATGATATTTGATCTCTTAAAGACTGATTTTGATTTTCTACTGAAGATATTTGGGTTTCCATAATTTCATTTTCTTCTTTTGAAGAACTTAATGACTCAAGTAGCGATTGAATCCTTACTTGTGAATCTGATAATTGACCTACTAAAACTTGATTTTCTCCACCTAGTTCTTGTAATTGGCTTTTTAAAAGCTCTTGCTCTTCATTCAGAGAGGATAGTTTTCCTCTTAGTTCATCTTTTTGCTCCAAAGACAAAGATAATTCATCAGTAATACGAGCAATAATTTCGTTTAACTCTGTAATATCTAATGCCTGTTTGTCAATTAAATCGTCCAAAGTTAATATGGTTTCATCTTTCTGCTTTAACAGTTCATCTTGTATCGAAATTTCCTGATCTTTAGCGGTTATAAGACTCTCTTTTTCAAATATTTCTTCATCTTTAACTGTTAATAGATTTTCTTTTTCAGAAATTTCAGACTGTTTAATCCTAATCTCTTCATCTAAAATTTCGAGTTCAGTATCTAACTGACTAATAACTTCTTGTCTTTCAAGTAATGCTATTTCTTTATCAGATAGAGAAAGATCCTGTTCAACAATAGTTTCATCTTGAATTTCTATAGTTTTTTCAAGACTTAAAATTTGTTTATTTTTACCAACAACTAAATCTCCTAAATAAACTTGAGCAACAGTAAAGAGTAATACAACAAATATGATTACCATTAATGTGGAAGCTAATACATCCACAAAACCAGGCCAAATTATACTGTTATCTTCAGATCTTTGAGACTTTGTATAGTAGCTCACTTCTTGACTAGATCTTTTATACTTTTACTTAGATTTTTAAATTCTGAAGAAATTTCTTGTTTAATTTCCTCATTAGAGTTTGAAAAATTATTATTAATTTTATTTAGACTATTAATTAATTCAGATAATTTTGAAATTAATTCTGAAATATCATTGCTCGATGAAGTTACTATTTTTTTTGAACTAGCTTTGTAGTATAGTCTAATCTGACTCTCACAGAACTCAAAATAAGATTGTTTAACACCTTTTGAGATAATCTCATAAAGACCAAGTATCAATGAAGTGACTAGTCCAAATAAGGATGAACTAAAAGCTATTGTCATTCCAGAAAGGGGAGATTTTAATCCATTTCTCAAAGAGTCAAAAAATACTCCAAAGTCTTGCTGTTCGATAGATAAACCATCAATAACATTTGAAACACTACCAATAGTAAGTAATAGTCCATAAAAAGTTCCAATTAGCCCTAAAAATACTGCTAAATTAATAAGATATTTTGAGATGTCTTTGCCGCTCTCAATCCTGGAATAAAGTTCATCTAAAATTTCTTCTAAAGATTTATTTATTGTTTTGCTTGAAGAGATAATACCTAAATTTTTTGCTATATTTTTTGTAATTGGATAATTATTCAAGCTAGTGTCATTTATTTGAAGCTTACCAAATGCTACTGAATTCATAAATCTGTACTCTGAACTCAAAGATACAATTTTTAATGTATAAATTAAAAAGCCAACAATAAGTGTTAAAAGGATTACTCCATTGATATAAGGATTAGCTTTGTAATAACCCAAAATAGGTTCATAGCCGATGACGAAAATAATAACTAAAAGAGCTGATAAAAATAAATAAGCTAAAAAATTTTTTACCATGCCTAAAAATAAACGATTAGATTGATTTAAACAATTACTTAATTTGAGATTATGTTAAAAATCTCTATTAAAAATCAAGTAAAAATTATTAGTCCCAGGATTAACTGAACTTAAACCTGCATTAGAAATATGATGTGATCCTAGACCTACACTTGATGATTTACCTAGTCTATAGAAAAGATTGATCTCAGATTTAAACTGCAAAGTATTACCAAGGTCTTTTCCATCGCCATTTGAGTAAATACCAGCGGCAGAAGATAAATTAACATATATGGTGTCTAGACCAATATTTGTTTCAAAACCACTATAAAACATAGTTGCAGATTTAGCCGTCAAGAAACCTCCAATTACAGGATTTAAATCGACTAAGTTAAATACACTGAATGTATTATCAGAAAGATGGTAATTTAGGCCATAAAGTGTAGATGTATTATCGTCATCATAGTCATATGAACCTCCAAAGATAGAAAAGCTATTAGCAAATAAATTCAAATGAAATAGTAAAATAGAGACTATATATAAAATTATTCTCATTAACTAAAACCTACACTAAGAAACTAAAAAGTAAATGGTGGGCGTGACAGGATTCGAACCTGTGACCCCTTGCGTGTCGAGCAAGTACTCTAACCAGCTGAGCTACACGCCCTAAAGGGAAAAATATTTTTATATGAAAAAAACAGATAGTAAACAAAAATCTAATTAAATGAAGCTGGTTTGTATATTAAATGTAATTCTTCTAATCTTAAAGTTTTGAGAATTAAGAAATAAATCAATACTCCAGAAAAAATTTTTATACACAAATCAATATAAATATTAATTTCTAGATAATATCTAAAAAATAAAATAACTAAAATCATAGCAATAGATGCTGTTAAAATTTTTAAAATTTTTAAAAAATTAAGTAATTCAATTTCTAAATAAAAAGAATGAAATTTTAATTTGATATAAATTACTTGTAAAATGACGTTAAGCCAAACACTCAAAGCTCCTGCTATGGCCAAGCCATAAACTCCCAACGAGCGAAATAAAACAAAGCATAATATAAAATTAAGAATTAATGCAGGAATTGATGCTTTTACTGGTAAATCTACCCTTTCATATGAATAAAAAACTTGATTGCATATTCTTGAAATCATATACCCAGGAAGTGAAAATGCATAAATAATCAATATATTTGATGTTATGATAATATCGTTATATTGATACTCCCCTCTACCAAATAAAACTGTTACAATTTCTTCTGAGATAAAAAATAAAGCAAAGCTGCTGGGCAATGCAAAAATTAGACAAAATATAATTGTTTGATTAAATGCTTTAACATTTTTTTTTTCATCTAAAATATTTTTACTCAAATAAGGCAAAAGGGTAAATGTCATAGCAACAGCGATTAAAGCAAATGGTAAATCAATTATTCTATCTGCATAGTATATATGACTTATTGCACCTTCACCTACTAACGATGCAAATAACATTGATACAAAGATATTTAGTTGAACAACCCCAGAACCAAAAATAGAATATAAAAATCTTTTTAAAAAAGTAATTAAAATAGAAGTAAACCAAATAAAGCTTTTTAGACTAAATTTAGACAAGGAAATTAAAATATTTGAATTAATAAGTAATAAAAGTAATTGAATTATTCCAGCAATCAATATTGACCAAGCTAGGGGGAAGTGAGAGTCAGATTTAAATATAAAAAGTGTGCCTATCATAAAAATATTAAGAATTACAGAGAGAAAAGATGGTAGGAAAAATTTCCCTCTTACATTTAGTACTGAACTTATTACTGCAGATAAGGTAACAAATATTAGAAATGGAAATATAATTGGGGTTAATTTATAAGCCATATTGAATTGGTCAGTATTTTCTAAAAAACCAGGAGCTAATAATGAAATTATAAGATCACTATAAAAAAAAACAAAAATCGATAATAAAGAGGTTAATGCTAAAAAAATTAGAAAAATGCACCAAATAAAATCATTAGCTTTAGACTGGCTTTCATTGTCTATTTTCACATACATAGGGATGAATACGCTGTTCATCACACCTTCGGCTAATATTCTTCTAAAGAGATTAGGTAGTTTAAATGCGAATAAAAAGGCATCAGAGAGTAAGTTTGCTCCTAAATAATTAGCAAATAAGACATCTCTTATAAAACCAGTTATACGAGAGCTAAAAATATTAGTAAAAATTTTAGAAAAATTATTTATTTTCATAAAATTTAGGAAAATTCATTTTCCAAAATTTCTATTATTTTATCTTTTTCTATATAACCGGGAATGATTGTTTCTCCGATAATAATTGCAGGTGTTCCATTAAATTTGAATTCATTTACAAATTGTTCGTGCGATAAAATCACTTTAACTACTTCTTCAGAATTTATATCTTTTTCTAATTGAGTAATGTCTATATTCATCAAAAACAAATCACCCAAAATATCAGTCATTTTTGATTTTCGGTTAGAGGAATAAAGATAGTTATGAACTTCTTCAAATTTATTTTGAAAACTAGCAGCTATGGCGATTTTAGAAAAGGTAATAGAATTTTCACCTAAAATAGGCATCTGCATTATAACTAATTTAGTATTTTGATCTTCATTAAGTACGCTTAGTACTTGCTGGTGAAATTTTAGACAATAGCCACAGCTATAATCAACAAATTCATACATAATTTTGGTGGCATTTTTATTACCAATTATCATCGGATTATCAAATAAATTTAAACTGATGATATTTGAGTTATTTTGTTGGTTTATTTTTTCTTGCTCAATTTTATTTTGCTCATCTTGATATTTTCTGAGAACATTAATAATAAAATCAGGATTATTTTGAATAAAATCTTTTATGCTTTTATCTAAATCGCTTATTTCAAGATAATTTGATAAATCAATTTCAGATTGAGAATATTTTCTTTCATTAATTTCACTTACTATCTCTAATTCGTTTTGCGTTTCAATAACTTTTTCTGGAAGGTTTTCATCTATAACAGTTTTTAGATCATTAGGATAAAAGAAATAGTAGCTTAAAACTAAAAAGATAGACAAAATGAAAAGAATTAAAATAAAAATCCTAAAGCTAGATTTTTTTCTTTTTCTCGAATAAATGCCCATATTTATTAAATATATCTAAATTAACTAATCATATTGAATATAATAAATCAAATTAACTTATGATTAACTAACTTAATTTTTATGTATTAAATGGGTATATTTCCGAGGGGTAAAAAGAATGGAATATTTTCTTTAACAATCAATCAACTCTCTTACTTTAGGGCCTATTTATGGCCTTATAATTATTGGATATACCATAATTTACGACATGATTGGAATGATTAACTTTGCACATAGCGACTCTTTATGATTGGTTCTTTTGTATCTCTTATCGCGATGGTGCTTCCTAGATATATTTGATATGTTTGGGAAAATGGTGCTTACGATTACTTATAAAGATTAATTTTATTCATAAGGCTTAGTTGTTCTAAGCCCTATGATAAAATTGATATTTCTTCAAAATTATCAGTTATACTATTTTGCTTTAGTAAACTAAGTTTTTCATATTTTACTTCACTTATTGAATTCAAATAATCGTTATTAGCTTTTTGATTAATAGAAAGTGTAATGTGATGAAAAGAGCATTCAAAATAGAATGGGTATCCCCAAATCTGATAATAAATTAATTCTTTATGTGAAAGTTGATCAAATCTTTTAATATCTTTTTGAATTTCAGAATTATTTAGAGTTTTTCTATAGATATCAAAATCTCTCATAAGATTATTAATCATAAAATCAAAATTATCATTTTGATGAAACCTTAATACCAATGTATTTTTAAAATAATCTAATTTATTAACTAAATATGCTTTTGATAAAAGTGAATAAATAGTTTTCTCGTCAATATTTTGAAATTTTTCAATTAGCAAATTTTCAGAGTATAAATGAGATAAGTAAAAAGGGGCCTTTACAGTGGAGTGAAATCCATAGATTGAATCATTTAATTTAAAATCATCTATGGAATTTTGAAGACAAAAATTACTAAAATCGTTAGTAAAATTTTTATCTGGGATTAAAAATAAACAATAACGAGGAAATTGGATATAACTAGTCATATGTAAGTTTATCTAATATCTTATTTTCTAGTTTTGTATCTAACAAATATTTCATAAATAGAATTATTAAAATTGTGTAAATCATTCTAAAAAATAATATTCCACTTATATGACTTCCCAAAAGTAAAATAAGTATAGTATCTTCAATAATACTATGACAAAGACTAAGGAAAGATAAAGATAAAAGAATATCTTTCTTTGATATATTGTTTTTTTTAGACTCTTCTATTAAAAATCCTCCACCAAAAGAGATGCCTAAGGTAAGTCCAATTAATATGATATTGGCTACCTTTTCGGACATTCCTAAATAAGAAAGTGGAATTTTTAAAATATTTATAATGAATTGCCAAAGACCTATAAATTTTAGGATATTGATTGTTGTAATAATCAAAAAAATTATCATAAAAATAATTAGAAAATTTTTAGACTGGAGAATTAACCAATCCAAATTTGAAACAACGCTTGTCGGTATATCTAATATTGAACTATTTTTTTCATTAAAGAGATCATATTTGATAAAAATGTAATTTAAAATTTTACCCGCAATTACCGCATTGATAAAACGAAATAATAAATTAAATATTGCCGAAACTCTTGATTGCCTTGCTATAGCTACTTCAATGGGTAAACTATGAGCTATTAAAATTATGAGTCCTAATATAGTTGTTTCTGCTACTGTATAGTCAAAGATGGGTTGAAGACTAGCAAAAGCAGCCATACCTGCATAAATATTTACTAATATTGCCGCCATCCAAACAAGGCCAAGCGAACCATCTATGCCTATAAAATTCGTTAATGGTTCTAGAAATTTAGCTAAATAAGGAATTGCTCCCAGTAGTTCTAAAGCTCGAATTGCAATAATAACTGGTAAAATAACTTTAAATAATATCCAAAATATTTTGCTACTTTCTTGAATAATATTTTCAAGTACTTTTTGGATATTTTTCATTTATGTATATATTGATTGAAATTTAATCCTTTATAAAGAAATTAATGACAAGAACAAATAGTTTAAGTATCAAAATATTACTTAGTATAACGCTTTTTAGTTTTAGCTTATTTTTTTTCTATATTAGCTATCAAGAATTTTCAAAATACTATCAGGAAGATTTGGTTCTTTTTGAAGATATGAATATTAATTATTTTGATAAAAAGTTATTCCAAAAATATTATCAAAAAATTGATATTGAAAACTTATCTGACCCACAATTTAATGAAGAAAAATCTATAAATTATTTCAAAGATATCGCATTTGATGATTTATTTGACTTATTTGATCAAGAAAAAGAAGACCAAGTCACTTATGCTGATACTAAAGAGGATTTAATTACTGAAAATGAGAAAGATCAACTCGAAGAAATATCAATTAGTAAAGGAGATAACTTTGCAAAGATACTTAAAAAGGGTGGATTAAAAGGAAGAGATATTGATCTATTGTTAATTAATGGAAAAGATATTTATGATTTTTCTAAAATTTATCTTGGGGACATAGTGAAGATTCAATCAAATTATAATGATGAAGGTAATTTAGAAAAATTCAAAATGTTTTATCGATTTTCTGAAGATCAAGAACTCATTGTTAATTATATTAATGAAAATTTTGAATATGAAATACGTCAAATAGAACTATCTGAAGAGAGGATTTTTGTTAGAGGAGAAATTACAACAAGCTTATATGAAGCAATGAAGCAAGCTGGATTATCAGAATTAATCATTACAGAAATTATCAGGGTTTATAGCTTTGATGTTGATTTTCAAAGAGATATTTACGAGGGTGATTATTTTGAAATACTTTTTACGAGAAGAAAAAATGATCAAGGAAAAACAGTTCAAATTGATGATCCTGAATACCTCGTGCTTAGCTCAAGAGGTACTCCTTTAGTCTATTATCTTTATTCGAATAATGAATTTAGTGAGTATTTTGATGAAAATGGAAAGGGCATGACTAAAAGTTTGATGAAAACTCCAATAAATGGTGCCCGATTGAGTTCAAATTATGGAATGAGAAAGCACCCAATTTTAGGATATAACAAAATGCATAAGGGAGTAGATTTCGCCGCTCCTACCGGTACCCCTATTTTTGCAGCTGGAAATGGCGTAGTAGAGTTTGCAGGAAAGAATGGAAGTTACGGTAATTATATTCGTATTAGGCATGATAATATCTATAAGACTGCCTATGCACATCTAAAGGGTTTTAAAAAAGGTATTTACGGAGGAGTAAGGGTAAAACAAGGAGATATAATTGGATTTGTCGGATCTACAGGTAGGTCAACTGGTCCTCATTTGCATTACGAGATAATAGTTAATGGTAAACAAGTAAATCCTGCCACTTTGAAACTTCCTTCTGGGAGAAAATTAAATGATCAACAGTTAGAAGAGTTTAAGAAATTAATGGTTTTAAAGAAACAGGAATTAGAAAACTTCAAAAATTAATTATAATCTAGGCTAATTGGCTCGCTAAATCATCAAAATCTGAATTTGATGTTTTTTGATCAACAGAGGATTCACCATTTTTATTTTGGTCTGTTTCTATTTTGTCTTTTGAAATAATTTTTCGAGAAACTGAACCTCTGTTAGAGTGGTCAATCTGACGATAATAGTGTTCTGCATGTTGAAGATAAAACTGTTCAAGCACCTCATCTCCTTGACCTTTTGCATCCTTAGCCTTGTTTATGAAATCGTTATATTGATCTTTAGGATTTTTTCCATTTCTTTTAAAACCATTCGAATTTCCATTGGTTTGCAGATAAGGAGAGTCAGCGACACCCCCTCTTCCACCGGAGTTAATCTTTCTTGAAGAACCAAAAGGTTTTCTTTTTGGATAATTTTTCATATATTTTTTTAATTGATTACCTTTGAACAAAAGCCCTACAATTTATGTTTTATGGGAATGTTACCTTTAATAATCTATCTAAATTAAGATAATCTTGTTTTTTATAGACTATTTTTAAAGCTTTTTCTAATAAAAATTTATCTAATTCTTGTTCGATTATTGGATCAATTTCAAAATAAACATAACCTGTAAATTGCTGAGATTCTAAAAATTCAATAATTCTAATATAAAAATTTAGACCTTTCGAACCTCCATCTAAAGAGATCTTTGGATCATTTAAGGTTTCCTTATCCAATAAAAAATACTGTTTAGTAGGGATATAAGGAGGATTGCAAATAATAAACTTAGTGTTTTTAATGTTTGAAATTGGATAATTCTCAAATAAATCTGACTCAAATACACTAGATCTACGATTTACAGATAATGTAGATATATTTCTTTTACAATTCAATAATGCTTGACTTGAAATATCAATAAAATCACATTTTGCAAACTCAAATTCTTTTAGCAAAGATATTCCTAAACATCCGGTACCACAGCACAAGTCAATAAAATTGAAATAAGTATTTTTTAATGATTTAAAATCTTTAATAATATTCTCTATCAAAATCTCAGAGTCTGAACGAGGATCAAGAGTATTTTCATCAGTGTAAAAAATATCTTTCCAGAAACCCTTTTGTTTTATAATTTTTGATAAAGGCATTCCTTTAAGTCTTTCTTTTATAATTTTTTCTATCTCTTGAATATCAATTTCATCAAATTTCACATCTAAGTAATTTAATCTTTTTGCAGAATAGGAAATTATTAATTGAGTTTCTAAAAGTGAATTTCTTAAAGAATGATTATTTAATATTAAATTAATTTCATCTCTTAATTCTGTTTTATTTTGAATTTTTTTATTGAACATCAAGCTGGCTAAGTTTTTCAGCCTGTTCACTTGCTGATAGAGCAGAAATCATTTCCTCAAGTGCCTCACCAGTTAAAAATTGATCTAACTTATAGAGGGTAAGATTAATTCGGTGATCTGAAACCCTACCTTGAGGAAAATTATATGTTCTAATTCTCTCTGAACGATCACCAGATCCTACTTGACTTTTTCTATTGGAGGACTCTTCTTGCTGTTTTTTTTGTCTTTCAACATCATAAATCCTTGAGCGCAAAATTTTAAGTGCTTTAGCTTTATTTTTATGTTGTGAGCGTTCATCTTGTTGAGTTACTACTATCCCAGTTGGCAAATGAGTAATCCTAACAGCGCTGTCAGTGGTATTCACTGACTGGCCACCAGCTCCACCCGACCTGTAAACGTCTATCCTTAAGTCAGATTCTTTAATATCAACATCTACCTCCTCAGCCTCAGGAAGCACTGCTACAGTAGCTGCAGATGTATGAATTCTCCCACCCGACTCTGTTTCTGGTATTCTTTGAACACGATGAACACCTGACTCGTTTTTTAAAAATTTAAAAACACCATCTCCTTTAATCTCAATGATCGCTTCTTTAACGCCTTTTAGTCCAGTCTCATTTTTTTCCATCGGCTGAAAATTCCAATTTTTCATAGCAGAATATCTTTCATACATTCTAAATAAATCTCCTGCAAACAAGGCAGCTTCATCCCCACCAGTGCCCGCTCGTATTTCTAAAATAACATTTTTATCATCTGCCTCATCTTTGGGGAGTAGAGCTATGAGCAACTCTCTATTTTTTTGTTCAAGATCTTTTTC
>CABYWI010000023.1 GCA_902522585.1 uncultured Alphaproteobacteria bacterium | reverse complement strand
TTACTATTTAGTAATAGGACAGGATATTTTTGTGAATAATTTAATTGAACTTTTTAAGCAATTTGAGTCAAAACTTAAAAAATATGCCTATCTTCTAACAAGGACAATTGAGGACGCTGAAGATTTGTTATCTGAGGTAAAAATTAAAATCTTCGAGAAATATGATAGCTCAACTGTTACTCACTTTTACTCCTGGGCTAAAACTATTATGCGAAATACACATTTTGATCACATTAGGAAGAAATATGTCAAAAATCCCGATGGCGAGTCTGTGAGGGTAAATGAACAAAACATTGATGATTATTATGAATATGACCAAGAGGGTAGAAAATTAGATTTAAGTTCTCAAAAAAGAGCACAATCTGAGGAAGACCTAAAAAAAATATCTTCCATCGTCAGCCGAGATGATACTTATTATAAAGAAAGATATGAAACAACTATGACCCTTATTTTACAGTTACCCGTTAATCAAAGAGAAACCTTAATGCTTCATGCTGAAGGATATGGCTATGAAGAAATCGCTCAAAAATTAAACATAGCAAAGGGGACTGTGATGAGTTCTTTATGCAGGGCTAGAGAAAAATTAACCGAGTTATTAACGAAAAGTGAAGAAAATGAGTAATTGGACAAAAGAAGAAATTATGGCTTATGCCGATGGACAGCTCGAAGAGAGTTCAATTCAAAGAATTAAAGAAGCAATTGCAAATGACATTAAAGCCAGAGACTTTTATCAGTCTATGGTCTTTAGTGATGAGGTAATTAAAGATACCATGCAACAGTTGGAGTCTAATTTTCGTATAAATTTAAAAACATCAACTCAAAATAATTATGAAAAAGAAAATCATAAAGAAAATATCCAAAATAAAATTAAAATTGCAACCAAGGCAATCAGTATTAAATCTATTTTTATCCCAGCTCTAATTGGCTTAAGTCTCTTTGCCTCTATAGGTTATTTTGTTGGTCAGAATACTCATCAGCAAATGTTAATGCGAGGAGGAGAGACCGAGGAATTTGAGCAATACAGGGGTGAAATAGAGTTTTTTCTAAATCTTGGCAGTGATGGAGAAAACTACTTTATTAATGAAAATCAAGAAAATCAGATGAAGTTTACAATTTTATCTACAAGCTTTGGTGAGCAAATTTGTAGAAAAATTCAGTTTGAAAATGTAAATTATACTCAGACATTAAATGCATGCAAGAGTGGTGAAACATGGTCTTATCAATTATTAGAGTAATCATTCTTTCGATATTGCCAGTCTTGACATTGGCTGGGAACGTTGATTTTGATTTATATTTATCGAATAACGATCAATCCAAACTTGTTCATGTATCAAACAACGAAGTTATTCCACTAGAGGGATCACTTCAAATCAAAGTTTATTCTAAGCAAGATGGTTTTTTTGATATTTTCTATGAGTCTCAAACATCTAATAAAGGCTCACTTCTTACCAATCCAATCGAAATCAAAGCCGGTCAAACAATCACAATTCCCTCGGATGAAGAGGCTTTTAATTTAGAACTATCCCCTGGAGAAGTAAATTTTGAATTAGCTTTTACTAGCGAAGATGAAAAAACATTACTTACAACCAGTGTTATTGCTTTTGATGCTGACCAGTTAATTAAGTCATCTCTGCGCGATTTAATTGACTATTCCAATCCTGTATCCACAGATGATTTAAGCGTATATGAAATTGATCAAATGAAGGGAAATTACAATACCCTTATTGAAATCAAAAATCAAATTACCAATATTCGAGGAGACTTAACTCTTCGAGGTTCCAACATTTACTCTCAAGTGGCCAAAGGAACTGTCCTGATTGCCACCTATCAGAATGATGAGTTCATGGGACATGGTTCAGGTATTCTTTTAGATGATCAGCATATCATAACTAATTTACATGTAATTAATCAAGCAGATGAACTATATGTCGTCCCCTATGGTGGACCAAATATCAATCTTGTAGATATGTCTATGCATTATGCTGAAATTTTGAAAATTTCTTCAGAAAAAGATCTAGCTTTAATAAAAACTATCCCAATCTCTGATGATATAAATTTTTTAGATTTTGTTGATGAGTCTTCGATTGATGTGGGAATGAATACCCATGCAGTTGGGCATCCCGACTTACAAGAGACTTGGACTTATGCAAGAGGTTACGTAAGTAATTTAAGAAAAAACTATATTGCTGAGTACGATGAGATTTCGCTCAATGCCAATGTCATCCAAAACTCCACTGACGTCATTCCTGGTTTCTCGGGCGGACCGCTTACTAATGAGTTCGGACAAGTGATTGGAGTTAACTCATTCATTATGCCAGATGGATTTCAATATGCGGTGACTTCACAAGAGGTATTTAACTTTTTAAGTCTGCCTAATGACTTCAATGGTTGGGAAAATAAAGCTGCGTCTACAGAAGAAGAAGGCATTAGACGACTAGACGATAACAGCCTTGAGGGGTATGAATGCTTTGATGACAACAAAGACGGAAAAGCTGATTACTGTGGGCGGGACGGTGATAATTCAGGATATTATGAGGAAGTTTATATAGATGTTGATTATGATGGCACCTATGACGAATTTCGTCTAGATGCGAATGAGAATGAATTCGATGAATTAGTTATTACCATTGCCGATAGTAGCGAGTATGGCAATACTTATGATAAATACTATTATGACCTTCAAGATGACGGAAGTGGATTTGATGAAGTAGGTCATGATTATGATGGCGACCTTGTGGTCGACGAATATCAAACAATTTAATTTTTACTTACAGGAATAATTTTTCATTTAATTCGTCCATATTGGTATGGAGATAAAAAAATGAAAAATCAATTCATTAATATATTTAATAAAATTATATTAATATTTTTAGTGCCCGTAAGTGTGTTTGCGGCAGTAGATAAGTCCTCTTATTCTCAAGAGGAAATATGGAATCAAGTACTAGATTTTGAGTGGGTAAGCTCTGATGTCAGTCCCCAGATCAATATTCTTAATTCCAAGGCCTCCATTAATTTAGAAGATTTTTATTATGTTGATATTTTAGAAAACTATCGACAGGTCCAACAATTAATGTATTGGTCTAATGGTATCGAATATCCTAGAACAACTCATTATTTGGATATCTATCTTTCAGATCAAGATTACTACGTTGTAAACGTTGAAAAATTTATTGGTGATGGATATATCAAGGGAGATGACTGGAGTCAGGTAGATCCAGACGAGTTCTTAAAGGAACTAAAGAATACTTCTGTTGAAAATAATAAAGAGAGGTTAAAAAATGGATATAATACAGTTCAAGATATTAGTTGGCACATTAAACCAGAATTCAACAAAAATCTTGGTTATGTTTATTACTCTTTAATAGTTACTTTTGATGATGGAAGTGAAGCCTTTAATTCTACTGCAATGGTTCTTGGAAGAGAGGGCTATACAGATTTAACCTTTGTCTTTAGTGAGAGCATTGCATATCTAATGCCAAATGAAATTGATAAAGTAGTTCAAAATTTTGATTACAACTCAGGAGTTCAGTATTCAGATTTTAAAGCAGGAGATAAGGTTGCAGCCTACGGGGTAGGTGCCTTAGTTGCTGGTTCATTAGGAATAAAAGGTTTAGCAAAGACAGGCGCTTTAGCTGTAATAGCAGCATTTGCAAAAAAACTATGGTTCATTATCCTTCTACCCTTTATTTTTCTTTTCAGACTTTTCAGCGGAGGTCACAAGAAAGAAAATTAATGTTTGGATCTCAAACATCATTTGCGCTTTACAGTTTAGCTTCAATTATCCCTGTATTGCTAATCCTTTTTTATGTTTACAAAAGGGATTATTTTCCAGAACCGCCAAGAGTAGTGCTAACAACATTTACTCTTGGCGTTGCTAGCATTTTTCCCATCCAAATTCTTATCCCATTTGTTGAGGGTATCGGAGAAAACTTACAGCTGTATGGAGAGGAATATTATTTCTATATATCTTTTATTCGAGCTGGTTTTTTAGAGGAATTATTCAAATGGTTAATTTTAATTTTTTATTGTGCTCGGTTGGATGATTTTGATGAGCCTATGGATGCTTTGGTTTATGGTGTAGCGGTTTCTCTAGGTTTTGCGGCCTATGAAAATTTTGAATATGTAACGAGCTATTTTATTAATGATGGAGCAAATGCTGCTAAAAATGTTTTAATTCATCGTTCATACACCGCCATTATATTGCATTCGCTTTGTGGTGTATTTATGGGCTTTTATTTGAGAGAGGCGATCTTCTCAAAAGAAAACCATCGATTAAACTTATTTTTATCACTATTTTATCCAATCTGCCTTCATGGATTTTATGATGAAATTATACTTTC
This sequence comes from uncultured Alphaproteobacteria bacterium, assembly GCA_902522585.1. GTDB lineage: Bacteria > Pseudomonadota > Alphaproteobacteria > HIMB59 > HIMB59 > HIMB59. Next base: position 10,789 of record CABYWI010000023.1, on the reverse strand, counting down.
CCCAGCTTTTTCGATATTTTGGATATACATATTATTGACTCTATTGGTTATTCGGGCCCTTTATCTTTTTAACAAAGAAAGAAAATTTCAGTTATCAAGTTTAATTGAGGGTAGTATTCCAAAGTTAAACCAAATCCAAAATTCAAATATTGTACTAATCATCAGTCTCAGCCTCGGATTATTAATATTAGCTCTAAAATTATTTCAATATTTTTAATTAATTTGGGAATAAAAAACTTTTAATAACGTCTAATTAAATATGAGAAAACTAATTTGGAATTTATTACTTTTAAACAAACTAAAGTTTCCTCAATTATTTTTGAGATCCACAAAAATAAAGATATATAAAAAGTACCAGTTTTTTTCCTCCTTTCTGACTGGTAATTGTATTCACATGCACGGGTCTTGGCAGGATAGTTCCTCCTATTCTTTCTTTTTCGATCCTAACCAAGACCCAATTCGAATAATGAACATAGACAACCAACCAAATTTAATAAACAAAAATTTTAAAGAGATTTCATATAAAAAAAGATATTATTAAAAATTTAGGAGCCAAATCAACATGACTAAAACTAACTTCTTTAACAAAATAATAATAATTTTTCTTTTAATTTTTTCTCTAGGACATGCTGAGAATTTAGAAAAAGTGATTGCTGATGCAAATTTATATACAGTCAAAATCGATGTTTCTACAGATGTTCCTTTTATTGAAGATAGTTGGTATGCCAGTGGGACAGGTTTTCTTGTAGATAAAAGCAAAGGTCTAATTTTAACTAATAAACATGTATCCAGTCAGTCCCCATCACTAATTGATATCAACTTCAAAGATGAAGATTATATTGATGGAAGAATAGCTTATGTTGATCCCATCTTTGATTTAGCCTTAATTACCATTGACCCTGAACTTATCCCTGATTTTGCGATCAATGCACCCCTGGCTTGTAATGCCACTTCAGCACAAGGAGAGTCTGTAGTAGCTTTTGGACATCCTGCTGGACAAGATTTTACAGCTAGCACAGGTATCATATCAGGGAAGAGATTTGAGCTTTCAGCGCAGGCAGAATTTATTCAAACCGATGCTGCGATTAACCCTGGAAATTCAGGGGGTCCCCTAATTAGTGTCAAAAACAATGAAATTATTGGAATAAATACTTACGGTATAGAGGCCGAAGGATTAAATTTTGCACTTCCCTCAGAACATTTTTGTCAAATAATTGAATTATATAAAAATAATTTAGATCCCTCTCCTGCAGAGTTACCATTCATTTTTGCGTCCAATACCGATCGAAATCTGCACTTGAAAGTTTCAGATTATATCTCTTTTGGAGAAAATAATTGTCGGCAAGGCTCCTCATCAATTAATGATGATAGACCCTTAGCAATAGGTGATGAAATTTTAAAAGTTAATGATCTTGTAGTTGAAAATCCAAGTGATTTATATTCTATTCTTCGAGGATCCGCACTTGATCAGCCAATTGAGTTTCTAATTAAAAGAAATGGCGAAGATCTATTAATTACTCTTGATGAGCCATTTCAACGTCGAAGTAGTATTCTTGATCGAGTCGGAATAACTTTTTCTGGAATGATGATTGGGCAGGATTTCTCGGGAACGGATCGTCTAGAAAATGAAGCGTATTACAATTATTGTCAGTACTTAACCGTTCAAACTGTAGATACCGGTCCCGCATACGGTGAACTTTATCGCTATGATCAAATAATTAGCATTGATGGAATAAAGTTTTTTGATTTATTAAAGTTATATGATTATTTAATTGATAAAGAAAAAGTAGAGTTTATCGTAAGACGAGAAGAGTACTTTGATAGTACAAGGTTCATTGTAGATGTTACTAAGGTAATTGAAATAGAGGATGTGAATTTTTTAAAGTTTTAAAATTGTAAGTATTAGGTTCAGGCTTGGTGGGGAGTTTGTACTCCCCGGGGCCTTTATCGCATCTTGTTATTAAGCTGCGATTCTTTTGCTTTGGTTACGGGGCTTATTGAAGCCAGCAAAAGTAATCTTCTGAGTGTTCAAAGAAGAAAATCGAAAACTCTCCGGCTTTGCGCCTTTGAGGATATTTAATCTGATTTTATTAATCATGGTCTGTATTCTCCTTATTTTCAGAATTCTACTGGTAAGACTTAACCTTGGATTAGAGTTGGTAATGTGTTGTGCAAAATGAGCATATCTTGACAGGTTTTTGGTTTTAAAATATTGAATTTATTGATTTTTTTTATCAACAAACGGTTCATTTTATTAGCTCAATTCCTACTACCCAAGGGGGGTTTTTTTGCTATGATCTCGTGCTTAATCATGACCGTGTTTAAAAAAATTGTTGTAATCGGAGCTGGAACAATGGGCTCAGGCATTGCCGCCCATTTAGCCAATTCCAAGCGCGATGTCGTGTTATTGGATTTAAAAGGAAAGGGCTCTCCTAACGAAATCAGCGAGCGCGCTCTTGATATTATTAAGAAATCAGATCCTCCTTTATTAGTGGAGAAGTCTCGCTTAGATTTTATTCAGGCTGGAAACCTCACGGATGACTTTGATCAAATTAAAGATGCCGATTGGATTATTGAAGCCATCGTCGAGCGTATTGATATCAAACACCAGCTCTATGCCCAAATAGATAAAGTTCGAAACTCCTCTTCCATAGTGTCTTCAAATACGTCGACTATTCCTTTGTCCGTTTTAACCTCGGAGATGTCGAAGACGATGAAATCAGATTTTTGTATTACCCATTTCTTCAATCCTGTTCGTTTTATGCGATTGCTAGAGATTGTGGAAACCCCGGAAGTGAATGCCAAGAAAATATCTTCTCTTCTAGATTTTTGTAAGAATGAATTAGGTAAGGGGATTGTCAATTGTAATGATACTCCAGGTTTTATCGGAAACCGTATTGGTGTATATGCGATGCAAGTTGCGATGTACGAGGCTCTTGACCGAGGTTTACCAGTTGAAATAGCTGATGCTCTTTTTGGGCGACCATTGGGAATTCCCAAAACGGGTGTCTTTGGATTATATGATCTCATAGGTATTGATTTAATGAAGGATGTCCTAGCATCGTTTAAAAAAGAATTACAGCCTGAGGATCCTTTTATGGAAGTGGTCAAACCTCACCCAGTCGTCGAGGCTTTACTAGAGAAGGGCTATACAGGTAACAAAGGTCCTGGCGGTTTTTATGAAACGAAAGTGGTGGACGGCGATGAGATTGTTAAAGCTCTTAAGACTTCAGATATGAGTTACTATGATTTTGACAAGGTGGATTTGCCAATTGCTCGTCTAGTCGAGAAGGAAGGCATCAGAGCCCTCCTCGATGATGACAGTGATTATGGCCGCTACGCCTTTGCCGTCTTTGCTAAAATTATTAATTATAGCGCATTTTGTGTTCCTGAGGTTTCCTCCAAGGTAACTGATATTGATGATGCACTTCGCATGGGCTTTAACTGGAATGAAGGCCCTTTTGAATTACTGACTGAGTACGGTATGACTGATTATATCCACCGATTACAAGATTTAGGGATAGAGGTCCCGTCATTATTTGCGACCATGTCTCGATTAAAGCAAGAGCCATACGACTCCACATCCTCTCGTGCCTATAATAATGAAGAGGGAATGAAGTTTATCAATCGCGGTGAGGGAGTTCGCCGATTAGGAGATCACAAAAAATACGCAAATGCTTTATCTCGTAATTATGCCTCCACGATTTGGCAGTTTAATGATGATAGTCGTAAGCAACGCTTATTGGTTTGTGAATTTCACACGAAGGCGAATGCCTTGAATGGCGATGCCATGAAAGTTTTAGAGGAGGCTGTGGAGCGTTTAGAAAAAGATGACTATCAAGGTCTAGTTATTTACAACGAAGCAATGAATTTTTCTGCTGGTGCCGATCTGAATACCATGATTGGTTTAGCAGACAAGGAAGATTGGACAGGTATTGATAAATACTTATCTCATTTCCAAAATGTTTGTCGAAAGATGAAGTATGCCTCAAAGCCTATTGTGAGTGCAGTTGCTGGTTTAGCCATCGGAGGTGGATTTGAAGTGGCTTGTCAGACTTCTCGAATGGTGGCTCATATGAATTCAACTTTAGGTTTGGTGGAAACAGGAGTTGGATTAGTTCCAGGTGGTGGAGGCTGTAAGGAGCTTCTTTGGAGGTGGACTTCCGATCCTGCATTTACTGGTAAATCCGATGAAGCGGCTCTCAAAGTCTTTGATATTATCGGCTACGGCTTGATGGCTCACTCCCCATTACAGGCGAAAAAACATAAATTTTTCATTGAGGGCGATGTCATAGTTCTCAATCGTGATCACTTACTTATCGAGGCCTTTAAGCAAGTTCATGAGTTAAAAGAAGGTTACACTCCTCCAATGAAGCCGACTTTTCAGTTAAGTGGAACGGAGACCAAAGATAAGATGCATCAGGTTCTCTTAGATTTAGAGAAAAAAAGCTTTATTTTTGGCTACGATATTGACATTGGCTTGCATTTAGCAACTGTCTTAAGTGGTGGGGATACTAACTCCTCGAAGACTTTAACCGAAAATGATCTTTATAAATTAGAGCGACAGTCTTTAATAAATTTAATACAATCCTCTAAGACACGGGATCGTATACATGCGATGTTGCTGTCGGGGAGGAGACTGAAGAACTAATGAACCATTTTGAACAAGGGATGCAGAAAAATGATGCAAACTTTGTTCCATTAACCCCTCTTAGCTTTCTCGACCGGATCAAAGACGTCTATCCTGACTACGAGGCCTTGATTTATGGCTCCCGCAAATACACCTGGAAGCAGGTCTTCGAGCGTTGCACTCGTTTTGCCAGTGCACTAAGGAAAATAGAAGTGGGCGAGGGCGACGTTGTCTCTGTTATGGCGGCTAATACACCTGAGCTTTTTGAAGTTCACTATTCGGTTCCAATGACCGGAGGTGTCGTTAATACCATTAATACCCGATTAGATGTTCGAACCGTTGCCTACATTCTCAATCATAGTGACTGTAAAGTTTTTATTGTGGACCGTCAATTCCAACCGGTTGCCGCTGAGGCTCTTCTTCAAGTGGAGCGAGATGTCGTCGTTATTGATATTGATGATCAGCAGGCAGGCTTAGGGGATATCCCAGCGATTGGCGAACTTGAGTATGAAAGTTTTTTAAAGACAGGCGATGAGGGATTTGAGTGGGTTCGACCTAAAGATGAGTGGCAAGCTATTTCCTTAAATTATACCTCTGGTACCACAGGCAATCCTAAAGGTGTAGTATATCATCACCGAGGATCGTATTTGATGTCCATGGGGAGTGTGAGCGCTTGGAATATGCCGAACCGATTAACCTATCTGTATACAGTTCCCATGTTTCACTGTAATGGATGGGGCTATCCTTGGACGCTCGCCATGCTTCACGCTCGAGTTGTATTTATTCGCAACATTATCGTTAAAGAAATTTTTGATTTAATCGATCAGTATCAAGTCACTCATTTTGGGGGAGCGCCGATTGTTTTAAATATGATCGCCAATGCACCCTCAGATGATCAAAAAGTATTGAAAAATAAAGTTTATGTGATGACGGCAGGTGCGCCCCCACCTAGTAGTATCCTATTAAAGATGGAGTCTTTAGGGTTTGAAGTGATGCACGTCTACGGTTTAACTGAGACCTACGGTCATGTGGTCCACTGTGCTTGGAATGAGGATTGGAATGATTTGCCCGAAGAGCAACGCTCGGAGAGAAAATCCTATCAAGGTGTTCGATATCCTCACACTGAAGTCGTTGCTGTTCTAGATCCGGCTACGCTTAAACCTGTTCCAGCTGATGGCTCAACCATGGGGGAGATTATGATCCGAGGGAATACTGTAATGAAGGGCTACTATAAAAATGAGAATGCCACTAAAGAGGTGATGAAGGATGGCTGGTTTCACTCGGGTGATCTTGCGGTTATCCACCACGATGGATATATCCAAGTTAAAGATCGCTCCAAGGATATTATCATCAGCGGAGGAGAAAATATATCCTCAGTGGAAATAGAAAATATTGTCACGAAGCACCCAGCTGTTTCTCTAGCTGCTGTTGTCGCTCGACCTGATGAAAAGTGGGGAGAGACACCCTGTGCTTTTGTTGAGTTATTGGAGGGACAACAAGTCGAAGAAAATGATTTAAAAAAGTTTTGCCGAGAGCACTTAGCTGGATTTAAAATGCCCAAGACTTTTGTCTTCCAAACACTACCTAAAACGTCAACGGGTAAAATTCAAAAGTTTGAGCTTCGCGAAGCTGTTAAGCGTCTTTAGATTTATTTAATTTTTTGAGGTTTTTTTCTTGATCGATGATTCTCATGGATTTCAATCTTTTAAAGCAATTATAACAAACCATGTTTTGGTTATGTTCAATGAGATTTTGAACTTTCTGGGGAGACATGTGTAGCTCAGATTGAATGTATACACCGTCCATCGGCGAGAGTTCGCTCTCGCAGTATTTGCAGGACTCAGCCATCAGTTAATATCTTAGGTTTTTCTTAACCTTGTTCCAATATTGAAAGAAGCGTTTAGCGGGCTGAAGGTAATTATCTGTTGATAAAAAGTAGTCTGGTAGAAGTTCTAAATTATATTTTAGTCTAATTTCCTGAAATAGAGCTTGATATGCAGGACGAAATGTCGACTTGGATATGATCGAGATAATATGGTTTTTTTGATGGATTTCTTGAAGTATTTCAAGTGTTTTGCCATGATAAATCTCTGCTCCCGCTTGTTCTGCTAGTTGGTATCTATACAAGTGAACCTTCTCACTGACTTCATATCCCTCCTGTATTTCAGGATCAATGATATAGACAATTTTTTCCTCCACATGATCAGGGACTCTCATAAATTCATCGTAGAGATAGACAAGTTTCATAGGTTGGGAAATAACCTAGCGCTGATCTCTTCATAGCTTCCATCAATTTCTTGATTCTGTTGAGGATCAATGGATAGAGTTTGGTTATAGTATTTTTGGACATTCTCGAAATTGAAAATATAAGGTTTGCCGGCAAAGGTACTTGCAATCCACTGCCAAGAAAAATTATTACTGGCAATATCACCATCCAATAAATGAGTCAGAAAAAATTTGGCACCTGCCTGCCACTTGACTCGGCGAAAGTGAACCACATACGAAGCTACATACATTCGAGCATGATTATGAATATAGCCTGTTTGAATTAATTCTTGAATAAAAGAGTTGATCACCTGTGTTGGTGTTTCACCTTTTTCGATCTCTTCTGGGAGATTGTCTAGATAATCGCTAGGCTTGAAACCTGTTTTGTACTCTTCTACATCTTTCCATAGTTGATCTGGGTGATGATAGGCATAGCTTCGCCAAAAATCTCTCCAGGCGAGCTCCTGGATAAATTTTTCACTTTCTTGATAATTAAATTTATCTTGAATGATATTCAGTAATTCTTTGTTTCGAATAACCCCATGCTTGATTTGAGGAGACATTTGAGAAATGTGCCCATTGAGGAAGTTGCGAGTTTTAGTGTATCGACTGGGATTGAAATTTTGAAATTTTTGAAGAGCTTCTTCACGAGATGGCCAAGCGGGCTGGGATGAGGATCGAGGGAATAAATCTTTCTGGCTCTCTATTTTCATTTCCTTTTATACTTGAAGGAAAGATAACTAGACCAGCCCTAGAGATCGAAAGTGATTTTCGTACCTGGGGGTAGTTGAGCGATTTTAGAGATATCATCTCTGGCAAGAATAGCAATTTTAGGATAGCCGCCCGTACAGGGAATATCGCGCATCAAGACAATGGGTTGACCGTTGGTTGGAACCTGAATACATCCAGGAAGGATACCTTCGGACAAAATATCATGAGAAATATGGCTTTTTAGGGGTTCTCCCTCTAGGCGCAAACCCATCCGATCACTTTGGGTTGTAATGGTAAAAGGACTTGAGACAAATGTTTGAAGTACTTCATCAGAGAAGTAATTCATCTGGGGTCCAGGGTATACTTTGAAATTAGTTTGTTTTGAAATATTCACCTCTTCACTGGATTGGAGGTCCCAAGAGCTAACATCTTTCGATACTTCAAATTGATCTCCAATTTGAAGTGGTCGATTGATACTACCAATTTGAGCTTTGGTATCCGTGGCAAAACTTTGAAGGCAGGGTTCTAATCCCAAACCATTTTCAAATGCAATGTAACCGTAAACGGAGTCTATGGTGTTATGAATGGTAAGTTCATCTCCTTCAAATAAATTGATGCTGGTATAAGGTGCATGTTCAATTTGAGTGTTATTATGTTTCTGGACAAAAATATTGCATTGACCGCCCACACTGACTTTAATCGCTCCCTGTTCTACTTTCAACGAGGGACCCACATAGGCAAATTCTAAAAATTGATTTTGATGATTAGGAATAACCTTAGTTAAGGCCTGTGGAATACGATGATCCATCATTCCACTTGGTGATACGCCTAAGTGTTGGTAATGAAATCGACCCCAGTCTTGGACGGTTAAATACGTTCCCGTCCGAGTAACTTGAAATCTATTCACTTAGAAAACTCCTTGATGATCTCATCAAACAAGAGACGTTTGGATTGGATCTGAAAAAATTCTTTTTCGGTGATGGATTGAAATTGGACTGTATCTCCAGGAAGAAATAAAGAAGTTCTTGAATGCTCCAAGCTAAAAATATCAAAAGGAACTTGGCCTATAATATTCCAACCGCTAGGGGAGATTTTGGGATAGATGCAAGTATGCTTTCTGGCGATACCTACCGATCGAGCAGGTATTTGAATTCGAGGTGTGGCTAATCGAGGAGTAATGAGTGAGGAGTCAATGTCTCCTAAATAAGGAAAGCCTGGCATAAAGCCAATATAGTATGCATAGTAAGACTTACCTGTGTGTTTCAATATTACCTCTTCTTTAGTAAGACCATGAGTTATTTGAATAAGTTCACGATCAAGAGCATAAATATCCTCATAACAAGCAGGAATATTCCATAATTTTCGGTCTTTTTGGGAGTTTGTAAGATTTACTTTGGTTAGGATACTTTCAATAGAATCTTGGGCTCGATTTCGCTCTTTGATGCTTTGGAAAGATAGCACAATTTTATTAAAGGAAGGGATGACGTTTAATTGACGTAGATCAATATCTTGGAGGAGGACGTAGACCGCATTGACCTCTTGGGAGATTTGCTGGGAGCTGTCCGAGCCAAAATCAAGAATTAATCCTACATCGCCATAATGATTTATCCTTTTGAAAAACACATATTTATCTTAATGTAATATTGATGTCTGTGAATAAAATAAATTTCAACTCTGATTTAGCGGAGCGAGACTTATCATTTTATCAGGCAATTGATTTACCTTTAATCTCTCACATCGACTCTGCTAATATTGGATGTCTTTATCATGGAGGAATAGAGGAGGTCATTAAAAAAGCTACTCAAGAGTGTTTTCATCAAGGTGTCTCCATTGGAGCTCATTTTTCTTTTTTAGATAAAGATAACTTTGGAAGAACTATGATGAATTGGAATAAAGATCTCATTCATTCTTTAATAAAAGAACAAATTTCTATTTTATCAAATTTAAAAGATCCTCAAATTTCTATTACTCATCTTAAAGCTCACGGCGCTTTAAACAATATGGCTTGCAAAGACCCTGAATTGGCTCAAGTCATCGTTTCATATGTAAAACAAAATCATCCACAACTAATTATAATGGCCCCAGCCCTTAGTGAACTGGCTAAGGCAAGCGAGTCAGCGGGGTTAGTCACTGCTTTAGAAGTATTTGCTGATAGAACTTACGAGGATGATGCAACTCTAACCCCTAGATCGATTGAGGGATCCTTGATCACTGATCTTGATCAAGTCAAGAACAATGTAAAAAAAATGATTGAAGAAAAATCAATCATCAGTCGATCAGGAAAAAAACTTCCAACCACTTTTCATTCTATTTGCCTTCATAGCGATACCCCAAAAAGCGTTGAAATTTCTAATCAAATTTGCAAACTCCTCCATTCCATGGGAGTACAAAAATTAACACTACCCGAATTATTTTAATTAAACAGATAAAAGCTTAGAGGGGTTGGATAGTATTTTGGCATCATCAACCTTTCTTGTTCCAGAAAGAACGCTTTAATTTAAGAGTGTTAAGTTTAAACTAAGATAATGGTTTTTTTATCAAAAGTACTACTAGCTGCTTTAATAATTGCTTTTGCCAGCTGGTTATCTGGAAAAAAACCTGAACTTTCAGGGTTTATTATTGCTCTACCGATTGCGAGTATTATCGCAATCACATTTTCTTACTTAGAACATAAAAATTCTGAAAATACCGTCATCTTTGCAAAGAGTATTTTGATTGGTGTTCCAGTATCTTATTTGTTTTTCGTTCCTTTCTTTTTTGCCAAAAACTTAAATATGAATTTCTGGATGATTTATGGTTCGGGCATCATCCTTTTAATTATTGGGTATTTTGTACATAAATACCTAACAAGCATTATTTAGATGTTTGAATTATTTGCGGACGATACACCAAACGCGCACAAAGTTTCCATTATGCTGGAGGAAATTCAAGCTGATTACAAAGTCACCTTGATTGATATTGGAAAAGGAGATCAGTTTAAAGATGATTTTAAAAAAATTTCACCCTTTAATAAGATACCTGTTTTAAAAAATTCACAAACTGGAAAAAGCTATTTTGAGTCTGGAGCAATTTTAATTTATTTAGCAAACTTTTCTGACCAATTTTATGGAGGTGATAAGGATTTAAGTAATCAGTGGCTAATGGCACAAATAGGATACATTGGTCCAATGATAGGACAACATC
>CABYWI010000022.1 GCA_902522585.1 uncultured Alphaproteobacteria bacterium | reverse complement strand
ATTTCCACATCGCTCTCCAAGTCCATTTATAGTTCCTTGGACTTGTCGAACACCCGCTATAACAGCTGCTAGTGAATTAGCAACAGCATTTTCAGTATCATTATGAGCGTGTATTCCAAGTCTTTCTCCTGGAATTTTTTTGATAACTTCAGAAACAATTTCTTCTACTTCGTGAGGCAGTGTTCCACCATTGGTATCACACAGCACTATCCATCTGGCATTATTTTTATATGCTTCAAGTAAACAATTCATAGCAAATTCTGGATTTAATTTATAACCATCAAAAAAATGCTCGGCATCATACATTGCTTCGATGCCCTTTTGATTAATATATTTAATACTTTCACCAATCATTTGAAGATTATCTTCTTTAGAAATGCCTAGTGCTTTTTCAACTTGATAAGCTGAAGATTTACCTACGATACATATATGGCCTACATTAGTATTGATTAAACTATTTAAACCAGGATCATTAGATACACTAGTTGATGGTCGCCTAGTCATTCCAAAAGCAACTAGATTTGAATTATTAAAATTTACAGTTGATTGAAAAAACTTATCATCTGTAGGATTAGATCCTGGCCACCCACCCTCAATATAATCAATTCCGAGTTCATCTAATGCTGAAGAAAATTTAATTTTATCATCTACTGAAAAATCAACACCAGTGGTTTGCTGGCCATCTCGTAGTGTAGTGTCAAAAAAAAATATTTTATTTGGATTTATGTTTTCTTCCATTTTGTCCCGCTTTTTGTATCTTCTAAAATAATTCCATTTTGTAAAAGTTCTTCTCTAATCTGGTCGGCTAATTCAAAATTTTTATTAGACTTTGCGTCAGCTCGGCGAGCTATCATATTTTCAATATCATCATTATCAAGGCTTAATTCTATTTCTTGGAAATGAGGAACCAAACCCAATAGAGATAATCCATTATTAAAATAATTAGAAAGCTCTATGTCTTCTGGTACTTTTTTGAGATCATTAAAAATTTGTTGTAGTCTCATTAAAGCTTGAGGTGTGTTTAAATCATCCTCCAGAGCCTTTAGAAAATCTTGATCCAAATGGTTATTGGTAGGTTTTTTAATAAAATCTCTCCATTTTGAGACAATATTTGAAGAATATTTTAACAAGTCATTTGAAAAATCAATCGGCTGTCTGTAATGAGTTGTTAAAATGGCATATTTAATTGAGATAGGGTTATGATGAGTTAAAAGATCATTCATAATTGTTATGTTTCCTATAGATTTTGACATCTTCTCTCCCTCAAAATTGATAAATCCGTTATGAAGCCAATAATTAGCCATATTCTTATCATGGTAACAACATGATTGAGCTATTTCATTTTCATGATGAGGAAAAATTAGGTCAAGTCCGCCAGCATGAATATCAATAGTAGGTCCTAATAGTTCTGCAATCATGGCCGAGCATTCAATGTGCCATCCAGGTCTCCCTTTGCCCCAAGGACTTTCCCAGTAAGGTTCATAATCTTTTGATGGTTTCCATAAAACAAAATCTTCTGGATTTTTTTTATATTCTGCTACCTCTACTCTTGCCCCGCTAATAATATCTTTAAAAGAAAGTTTTGATAAAACACCATATTTTTTAAATTTTTTTGATTCAAATAAAACATGATTTGAGGAGACATATGCATACTCTTTTTGGATTAAACTTGTGATCATATCTATCATTTTAGAAATATATTCGGTTGCTTTTGGTTCATGTGTTGGTTCTAAGATTGAAAGTAATTTTAAATCTTCATGATAAACTTTTTGAGTTTGATCAACTAACTGTTTAGTAGAAATTTTAAGCTCATTTGCCTTATTTATTATTTTATCATCAATATCAGTAATATTTCTGACATAAGTAATATTCTCCTCGCCAAATTTTAATTGAAGTATTCTAAATAAAATATCAAAAACAATTATAGGTCTAAAATTTCCTATATGAGGATTATTATAAAGTGTTGGACCACAAGCATACATCTTGATTGATTTATGATTAATAGGATTAAAGTCTTCTTTAGTTTTTGTGAGTGTATTAAAGAGTTTTAAAGTCATTTAAATAATTTTTAATTTCATTAAATCCATAATATTCGAATAAATCTTTAACAGAAGGTCCATTATTATTTCCTGTAAGAAGATATCTTGTATTTATAAAAATTTCTTTTTTTGTGATATTAGAGTCTAATTGGCCAATTTGCTTGGTGTATTCTTCAAAGTCCAAATCATCAAATTTAACAATGTTCTCAACTAGCAATTTAATGAAATCTTCCGATGGACTATTTTCAATTCTGTTTCTTCTAATGATTTCTAAAAATTCAAGAATATCGGAGAATTTTTCAACATTATTTTTAATTAAATTCCATTCATTTTCTTTTATTTCAAAATCAATCAAATTGTTAAATTCATTTAATAATTCGTTGAGGCTTAACGCTCTAAGTGCCAATTTTTGGAAATGATCAATTTTAGATAAATCTAATTTAGGTAAATTTTTAGATATTTTTGACAAATCAAAATCAACATATTTATTTTTAGATATTTCTTTAAAGCTATAATCTGCATTTAACCCAACTGAATATAAATAAGATAATATACTTTCAGTTGAATATCCCTCTTCTTTAAATTTTTTAATAGAAATTGAATCAACATTTCTTTTGCTTAACTTTGTTCCATCTTCATTTAACATTAAAGGGTTATGTCCAAAACTAGGCACATGTGCATCTAAACTTTGAAATATTTCCACATGCACTGCAGAATTTGATAAATGATCTTCACCTCTTATAATATGAGTGATTTTCATATCTATATCATCAACAACACTTGGAAAATGATACAAATAACTTCCATCAGCTCTTCTTAAAACAGGGTCAGATTGAGAAGATAAATCTACCTCAGTTTTGCCTTTCACTAAATCATTCCATTGGACTTTATTTTGGGATAATTTAAATCTCCAATAAGGTCTTTTGCCAGATAATATTTGTTTTTCAATTTCTTCTTTTGTTAAATTTAAAGCCTCTCTATCATAAATAGGGGGCTTACCTGCTTTTAACTGTAATTTTTTTTTAATTTCAAGATCCTCATTAGATTCAAAACAAGGATAAACTAATTTTTTGGAGATGAGTTGATCAAAGATTTGGTTATATTGATCAACTCTTTTACTTTGAAAGTAAGTTTCATCATGATCAATATTTAACCATTTTAAATCTGATGCAATAGAAAGAACAAACATCTCCTTACTTCTTTCTTGGTCAGTATCGTCATACCTAAGAATAAATTTACCATTATTTTTTTTGGCATAAATCCAATTCAAGAAACATGATCTTAAGTTTCCTAAGTGAAGATTTCCAGTAGGACTAGGAGCAAACCGTGTTGTTATCATTTTAATTTTTTAAGTAAGTACTCTCTAGATACCTTTACTCTCGGTATTTTTCCATATTTTATTATATCTGCAGTGGCGTATGTTTCAGACCACTTTTCTGGCAAATAACTACCCGTTCCGATTATATCTATAGGTGATTTTGCTAAAGCCATAGCTCTACATTTGTCATTTGTAAAACCACTTGAGGCAATAATCCTAACTTTTTTAAAGCCAAACTTATCAAGCTGGGATCTAAGATGCCATATCGCTGAAGCTGAAACACCTGGTCCAACAAGATGTTTTAGTTCATCATCCGAACGATATTCCTTTGTTGATCCTGGAGCAAACTTTTCAAGCACTTCATAGGACTTCGCTGTATCCAATCCCTCAATGTATCTTCCACTTGGTGTATCTAATCTAATAAATACCTTTCCTTTTTTAGATAAATTATCAAAGTAACTACATACTTGTATTGAGTCAGTAATTTCTTTTCCAAAATAATCCGGTAAAACCACTAAATCATTTTTTGGGAAAGTTTGATGAAACATTTTCACAGCCTCTAATGTAGAGCCTGCATATCCAATTATCGCATGAGGCATGGTACCCAAAGCTTTATTTGAGGTAAAATATTTAGAAGTTGCTGCTATAGAAGTGCCAACAAAGCCAAGTACTTTATTTTTTTTTGCAGCTTTTGATCCAACAGAAGCTGCATAGGACATCAATTCAGACATTTCAGATCCTGCACAATGTCTTGCATCCATTGCTATAAAAGAAGTTTTCGGAAGGTCAATACACATTTGATAAGCGTTAGCAGCCGCTATACAAGCAGGTCCAATTTTTTGTAAAAAAAGAGTCTCAAGATCAACAATATTTTGAAATGACCCTTTGATATAAAGAATTGGCTCTCCTGCACCAAAATATTCACCCTCTTTAAATGGGGTAATAGTTTTAATTTTTATTTTTCTATGCCTAGCTACTGATTTTATCCAATCAATCGCTAACTTCAGAGCTACTATGCCCGGTCTTCTAATGAACACAGCATATGTGACATCTACATCTCCATATTTATTTATAATCTTTTTAGATTTTAAAAAATAATTATCGGTGTAGGATTTAATAAAATCTTTCTTAGTTTTGTTATTCATATTGAATAAAAAAACTAGAGGCTATCACCATTAGATAATAAATCAGCTAATAAAAAGGATAGTTCTAGGGATTGATTTACATTAAGTCTTGGATCGCAAAAAGTATGGTATCTATCTCCTAAATTTTCATCTTTGATGTCCTCAGGTCCTCCAACACATTCTGTTACATTAAGTCCTGTCAGTTCTAAATGTACTCCACCAGGGATACTTCCTTGAGATTTATGTATCTCAAAGAATGATTTAATTTCACTTAAAATATTGTCTGTTGCTCTGGTCTTATATCCTGAATTACTTGTTGAAGTATTTCCATGCATTGGATCACAAACCCATGTTATATTAAGACCTAATTTATCAATTTCTTTTAATAAGTTTGGAAATGTAGACTGAATTTTTTCAGCACCCATTCTGACAATAAGAGTTAATCTACCCCCTTCATTTTCAGGATTAAGAATTTCAATATTTTTCTTCAAAGCATCTATGTTTGTCGATGGTCCAACTTTTAAACCAAGAGGATTTTTAATTCCGCTTAAATAATGTATGTGGGCACCATCAGGATCTCTAGTTCTATCTCCTACCCAAAGAAAATGTGAATTTACATTATACCAATCACCAGTAGTACTATCTACGCGTGTGAAGGCCTCCTCATAAGGTAAAAGTAATGCCTCATGGCTTGTATAAAAATCAGTTTCACGAAGTTCTCGAGTATTATTTTCATTAATTCCACAAGCATTCATGAAATTAATACTTTCTTCAATTTTTTGAGAAATTAACTTATATTTTTGAGTAGACTCAAAATTACTTGCAAAATCTAAATTCCATTTGTTTAATTGCGATAAGCTAGCAAACCCCCCTTGAGCAAAAGCTCTTAATAAGTTTAAAGTTGAAGCTGAATGGTTGTAGGCCTGCATCATTCTTTGTGGATTAGGTTCACGAGACTCTTTTGTAAATTCGTAAGAATTAATAATATCTCCTCTGTAGCTAGGTAATTTCAAACCATCTTTTTCTTCAAAATCTGAACTACGAGGTTTGGCAAATTGGCCACCAATTCTGCCTAATTTGACAACCGGTGTGTTGGTAGCAAAAGTTAGGACAACAGACATTTGAAGTAAAAGCTTAAAGGTATCTCTTATAGTATTTGGGTTTAATTCGCTAAAACTCTCAGCACAGTCACCACCTTGAAGATAAAAAGCATCTCCTTTTTGAACTTGATGAATTTGTGATTTTAATGATCTTGTTTCTCCTGCAAAAATTAGTGGTGGCATTGAGGATAAATTATCAAGAACACTGTTTAAGTTTTTCTCATCAGAATAAGTAGGCATTTGTTTCGCCTCATAACTTCTCCAACTATTTTTTGACCATTTCATGAGCTGTGGATTATATTGTGAATAATTTTAAATTAAAGTTTTTATTAATTTTTTTGGAAAAAAGGGAATCTCAATTTAATCTTAGGTAAAGACGGTTTAAATTTACTTACATTAAAGGTATCGAGGGTCTTTTGCTGGGTATCTGAATATTTAGAATTTGACGAAGTTACCAAAGATTTTTGATTAAGATTTGAATTTAAATCAACCATAGTTATTAGTCCAGAAGGTGAAACTAAATAATAACATTTGTCTAAATTCAATAGCTCGTATGCACTATCATTAATTTTGGCATCGCACTGATTTTTGGAAGAAGGATTAGATAGCAATATAGTGTTGATTTTTATCTTTGGAGAGAAATTAGAGGAACAAATCAGATTAGACTCACCTTTTAATAAGGAAAAAATTGATTTTGATGATCCCTCTATTTTAATCTCAGGCAAAAAACTACCTTTAAGAAATAAAGAGCTTGATTGGCTATCATCTATTGCATTTGAAAAGAAATAATTTTGGTCTGTATAAAAATTGTTTACTTCTAATATCTGGTTAGAAAAAGAAGAGGGACCGGAAAGTCTTAGTAAAAATTTAAAAATGTGAGTGTTTAAAAAGTTTGGTAAGAAGTTATAAAAAGTAAAAAATATTTTATTAATATAACTTGAGTAATTCTCACCAGGCCTAATCTCATTTTTTGGTTCTTTTAGAAGAATATGTAAAATATTTGCTAATTGATAACATATACCTAAATAACTTTTATTTTTAATAGCAATAGTTTTGGTTAATTTATCATCTTCGAAAATTGAAATATCTAAAGGAAGGGAAGATGTAAATATTTCATTTTCATTAATTTTAATATTAAAAATTTTTTTTGCATAGGTTTTAAGATTGCTGACACTTTCAGCAATAAGGTGGGCGCTTTTATTATTTGGAAAAACTATGCTTACATTATTTGATTTTAAATTAGTAAAAAAAGATGATGAATATTTGTGTTCTAAATTATTAAATGTATATGAATAAAAGACTTTTACATTTTCTGACTTTAAAAAAACACCACTTTCGCCATTTGCTTTCGAATAATTTAATTCAGCAGAATAAAAAGATATCTGACTACCACTGATTGGTTCTCTAAGTAATAGTTTTGATTTACTCAAAATACCATAGGTATCAAGCAAGATGGGCTTTTCTATGTCCCTCAATAATTTTTGGGGTAAAAAATAATTATAATAATTTGAATCGTCTTCAATATTGTTATCTAATTTGACATTAGTTTCGGATATTAGAGATAAAATATTAGCAACAGCTTTGTTATTTACGATTAAATTTTTGAATTCTTTCATTTATTCTACAGTTACTGATTTCGCCAAATTTCTTGGTTGGTCAATATCAGTACCTTCACTTAAAGCAAAGTAATATGAAATTAATTGAAGTGGAATAGTATAAATGAAAGGTGTGTCAATAATGTTTTCTTTAGGCATATTCATCACCTTAATTTCTCCATTAATTTTACTCATATTTTTAACACTTGATAAAATAATAATTTTACCGTTTCTAGCAGAGATTTCTTGAGCGTTTGAAACAGATTTTTCAAATAAATCATTGTTAGGTATAAGACATACAGTAATTGAATCCTTATCAATTAGAGCTATAGGGCCGTGTTTCATTTCTCCACCAGGAAAGCCCTCACTGTGCATATAAGAAATTTCTTTTAACTTTAACGATCCTTCTAATGCAATGGGATATGCGATATTTCTTCCAATAAAATAGCATGCATTAGCTTGCGATAATTTTTTTGAAATAATTTTAGCATTTGGAGTAAATTCATTAATTAGTTTTTTAATTTTGGAGGGTAATTTAGTTAAAAGGTTAATATTCTTTTTATAAATTTGATTAGAGATTGAATTTTCCATTCTTCCAAGTTCGAGTGCTAGATTAGCTAAGCTGAGTAATTGACAAGTAAAAGCTTTTGTTGAGGCAACCCCAACTTCTTTTTGGGCGTATGTAGGAATTGTAACTTCAGCCTCTCTCACCATGCTACTCTCTAAAGAGTTTGTAATAACCAGAGATTTGTGATTCATGCTCTTCACGTATTTTAATGCCATTAGAGTATCCATCGTTTCACCTGATTGTGAGATAAAAATATAGAGAATTTGTTTGTTTTTATTAATTTTTTTATATCTTAATTCAGAAGCCAACTCTGTACTTACTTCTTTATTGGTAAAATGATTAAAATAATATTCACCTACCATGGAAGCGTGATAAGCAGTTCCACATCCAACTAAAACAATTTTGTCTACCTCAAAAAGATGCCTAAATTTTGTCTCAAAATCGATAAAGTATTCTGAGGTATATTTTGATTGTGTACTTTTTAATACACTTGGCTGTTCATGTATTTCTTTCAACATGAAATGTTGATAATTACCTTTATCGTAAGGGTTCTGGTATGAGATGTTTTTTTGAAAAGAAATTTTATTTTTTTTTTGTAGGTAACTAATTTTACTTTCATTAATTTTAATTATATCACCATCCTCACAATGAAAAATTGTATCATGATAGTTTGAAAGAATTGATGAATCGGAACATATATAAAATGATTGGTTTTTATTTGATATAGAAATAGGGCTTCCATTTTTTAAAATGTAAAAACAATTATTTTTTTTTATAAAAATAACGAATGCAAAATTTCCACGAATTGTTTTTTGAAAAATTTCAATTGCCTCATCTGGATTTTTGTATTTATCAATTAAATAACTCAGGTAATAAAAACTAACTTCAGTATCAGATTTAATATTTTTTGGAATTTCTTTATATCGATTTTGAATTTGACTATAATTTTCAATTATACCATTGCATACCAAGGTAAGGTTCTCATTAGCAAAGGGATGGGCATTATTTCTACTTACAACTCCATGGGTAGCCCATCGAGTGTGCCCTATTACACCTGAAAAAAACTTATCTGATATATTTTTTGATTTTTTTTCTAAATTTGAAATTTTTCCAACACTCTTAATGGTTCTAATTTTTTGATCAGAAAATAAAGATATTCCTGCCGAGTCATAGCCCCTATATTCTAATTTTTTTAGAATTTCGATTGCATCAGACTTTAAAGATTTAGAATTAAGAATACCAACGATACCACACATTATTTTTTAAAATTTTTAATATTTTTTTGTTTTGATCTACTTATTGAGAAATAATTATTGGGAACATTTTTTGTAATTACTGAACCCGCTGCAATATAAGAATTTTTACCAATATTAACTGGAGAAATAATTGATGAATTTGTACCTACAAAACAATTGTCTCCAATTTTAGATTGATATTTATGCTTTCCATCATAATTACAAGTAATTGTACCTGCTCCAATATTAGTATTCTTGCCCACTATACTATCTCCCAAATAAGAAAGGTGATTTACTTTAACTTTATTTGCCAACTTAGACTTTTTAATTTCTACAAAGTTACCTAATTTAACCTCATCTTGTAAAACAGTCTCAGGTCTCAGTCTTGCAAAAGGTCCAATTGAGCAGTTTTTTCCAATCAAACAATTTTCTAAATATGAAAATGATTTAATAGTTGTACCACTCATAATTTTTACACCTTTTTTTATAACTACATTAGGCTCGATAATTACATCTTTATAAATTTGAACATCTGTTTCAATATACACAGTTTCTGGTTGTAAGATTTTAACTCCTGAACTAATTAATTGTGATTTAATCAATTCTTGAGAGATTTTTTCTAGATAGTTTAATTCTTTAAAATTATTAACTCCCAATATGGGAGATTTGATATTTACATAGGTATTCAATTTTAAATTTTGTTTACGTGAGATATCAATTAAATCAGTAATATAAAATTCTTTTTTTATTATATTTTTTTTTAAACTAGAAACATTCTTAATAGCTTTTTTTGAAATAAAAAAAATACCTGTATTGACTAAATTGATCATTTTTTCATCAAAATTACAATCAGCTTCCTCAACTATTTTAAATAAAATATTATTTTTTAGAATAACTCTTCCATAGCCTGTTGGGTTATTTACTTTTTGAGATAATACTGAAATATCAACTTTCGATTTGATTCCATGAGATAAAAAATTATTTATAATCTTATGATCGAATATTGGTGTATCAGCAAGAAGAACAAGATAGTAGTCAAAATTCTTGTTAGAGTTATAAAACTGTTTAATGGCACCTCCAGTTCCATTAATTGGGCTTTGAATAAATATAGATTTTTTTTTACTTTCAATAAATTTTGAATTTATCTTACTTGTGATAATCTTTATTTGATTAATATTTTTATTTTTTTCTAATGCTTCTATATTGAAATCTATTAACTGTTTGCCTGAAATAGGATGAATAAATTTTGGTAAATCTGAATTAAATCTTTTACTTTTACCAGCAGAAAGAATAATGGCGCAAATTTTCATAAAGTAGTAAAATAATATTAATTGATCTAAGCTTTACACTAAAAATATATCTAATTATGTAAATTATGACGATAATTGTAAAAAAAAATTTTTCATCATCTTTATTTAAGATAATCAAAGATAAACTTAATAATCAAGAATTAGTTAGTCTGCCTACTGAGACAGTCTATGGTTTAGCTGGTCTCGGGACAAAAATAGTGTCTGCAAAAAAAATCTATGAATTAAAAAATAGACCTCTTCACAAAAAACTAATTTTTCATTGTTCTGATATAAAGATGGTTAAGAAATTTTTTTTCTTAGATCATGAGAATGAAATATTGGCAAAAATATTTTGGCCAGGTCCGCTAACATTAATTTTAAAAAGAAAATCAATTCAAATACCAAAATCTCTTACCATCAACAATGATTGCGCTGTTAGAATACCAAAAAATGATTTTACAATAGAGGTAATAAAAAAAATAGGTTTACCTTTGATAATGCCCTCCGCGAATAAGTTTAAAAAATTAAGTCCAATTAATGCAAAAATGGTTTCCAATCAATTTGAAGATACTAATTTATTGATAATTGACGGAGGAAAATGCAAAATTGGATTAGAGTCTACTCTAGTGAGAATTCTCAAAAATAAGTTAGAAATAATTAGGCCAGGAAAAATAAGTTTAAGCCAAATTAAAAAAGTATTGCCGTATATAAATCTATATAAAAATAAGGAAAAATTTTTTTCTGGAACATCCAAGAAACACTATTCTCCTAATAAAAAGATATACTTAGATATCAAAAAACCTTCAAACAACTCAGCTTATTTAAATTTTGGCAAAAAATGTAGGAAAGAATTTAAAAATCTTAGTGAAAAAGGAAATTTAAATGAAGCTGCGAAAAACTTATATCATTTCATTTTTCTAGCAGATCAAAATAAAGATTTTAAAACTATATCCATTGCACCTATACCCCATCGAGATATTGGAGAAGCGATAAATGATCGTTTAAAAAGAGCGGCAAAATGAAATTTCCAAAAATTATCAAAAAATATGAAGATCGACTGATTGCTTATCCAAAAAATACAAATGAAGTCTCAAACCTAGTAAAATTTTCAAATAAAAATGGACTGAATGTTATACCTCTAGGTGGAGAAACAAATAGAGTTGACGGAACAAAAGCCGTTGAAAAATATAAAAATTTATTTATTAGCTTCTCTAAAATGAATAAGATTTTAGAAATAGATAAAGATAGCTTAATATTAACAGTTGAGAGTGGCGTAACACTAAAAAAAATTCACGAAAAATCTCAATCCAATAATTTGTTTTTTCCAGTGAATATCGCTCCTAGTGATAAATGTACAATTGGAGGAAATATTTCAACAAATGTTGGTGGTCTTCAAACTCTGAAATATGGAAATATTGAAGATCATATAAATGGTCTTGAAGTTGTAATTTCAGATGGAACAATTTTAAATTGTTTAAGTAAATTAAAAAAAGATAACTTTGGTCCTAAATTATGGAAAATTTTTTGTGGATCTGAGGGTATTTTTGGAATTATCACTAAAGCAAATTTGAATTTAAAGCCTAAAAAAAAATTTATTACAACGTTTTTTCTTGAAATAAAAAGTTTAAATAAAGCTATTTTACTATTTAAAGAATTAAGACATCAATTTTATGACTATCTCACTAGCTTTGAAATTATTTTTCCTAAACCAAGCTCAATATTGCTAAATAAAAAATCTGATTTCCATTTAATTGTGGAAATACATTCAAATGAAAAAAATAACTTTCAAAAAACTTTAAAAAATATTTTTAAAAAAAATCTTGCTGAAATTATTAAAATAGAAAATAATTCAAAGAATTCTTGGATTTGGAAAAAAAGAGAAGAGCTTGTTCATATTCAAAAAGAACTTAATTATAATCATAAATTTGATATCTCATTACCTTTATCTCAATGGAAAAATTTTATTTTAAAGATTAATAAATTTACAAAAAAAAATACACAATTTACTCCTTATTTTTTTGGCCATTTAGGTGATGGTAATTTGCATTGTAATTTCAAAGTTGAAAATGAATTAAACAAAGATATCAACATTTTAAGTGAATTCATTTATGATTTGACATTATCACTTAATGGAAGTGTTGCGGCAGAGCATGGATTAGGACAAAAGAAAAATATGCTTCTTAAAAAATATAAATCAAAAGAATATTACGATTTTCTAAAAAATTTGAAAAAATGCTTAGATCCAAAAAAAAATCTTGGAGCTAATAAACTATTTAAGTCCTAAAAAATCTTTGAGTTTAAAATAACTCATCGCAAGAACCAAAAGTGGAGTATCAATCACACCGAATCCTGGAAAATTTCTATGTTGTAATTTTTCAAATAAGGGAAAATTTGAATTGCTTGAGATTACAGTTTGTGCCAACATTTTTCCAACCATGGTTGTTAAAGCAAGGCCATGACCAGAATAACCTTGTGCAAAATAAATATCTTTATTGATAGCGCCTATATGTGGGAATCTATTTGCAGTAATTGCTACATGACCACTCCAAGTACACCACGCCTTAAATCTTTCAATTCCCGGGAGTATCTTTCTTATGCTTTTTTTTAATGAATTTTCTAAATTTATAGGATCAATATTTGAATAACTTACTCCACCACCAAATATCAAGTTATTATTTCCATCTAATCTAAAATAATTTAGGACAAATAACATGTCACCTACGGTAATTTTCCTTTTAAAGTAGTTAGATAGAACTTGATCTGGAATATCAGTATATGCTGAAACATATGTTTTTACTGGCATGATTTTTCTTCTAAGATCTTTGTTCAAGTTATTCAGATAAGCATTACAACATAGAACCATTTTATCAGCAGTAACTTCTAATTTATTAGTTAGATGAATTTTTATTTTTCCTTCATGTTTATATGATAAGACCTCACTTTCTTCATAGACTTTACAATTTTTATTTTTTAAGAGTTCTTTAGCTAAACCAAGACAGTAGTTTAAAGGATGGATTTGTCCACACTCAGAGTCGTACATTGCTGATTGATAATATGGGCTATCAAAATAATCTTGCATTTGATTTTTTGACAAATATTGAGCTGACTCATAATCAAATTGATCATGAAGTTGACCAATAAATTTTTTTAATTCCTCATCATGGGATTTTGTAACACTTGTTAGCAAATATCCTTCGATTAAATCGCAATCTATATTGAGATCTTTAATATTTTTTTTAACTTCACGAACTGCATCAACAGTAAAATTCCACAAAGTTTTGATTTCTTCTTCACTATGTTTTTGTCTTGAATAATCATCTGATGAAAAACCATGTAGAAGTTGCCCACCATTTCTTCCGGAAGCCCCCCAACCTATCTTATTTTTCTCTAGAATTACGATTTTAAGATTTGGGTTAGTTTTATTTAGATAATAGGCCGTAGCTATGCCAGAAAGACCAGCGCCTATAATACAAACATCGCATTGTAAGCTTTCATTTAATCTGTTAGAATCAATATCATATGCTTTTGTTCTTACATAGTAATTATCTGAATAATTCATCAGATACATAAATAACAAATTTTATACATCACTTATACTCATGAATAATTATATAGAATGGTTTAAAAAGAATAAAATTACAGAGGTGGAATGCCTAATTCCCGATAATTCAGGTATTCCCAGAGGTAAGATTCTTCCAACCAAAAAATTTTTAAGCTCTTATGAGTCTGGTGGACTAAGACTTCCTCTTCATTTGTTTAAATTAGCAGTATCCAGAAGCGTTTCTTATTCAATTGATGATCAGCTTTTAAATCCTACTGACGGAGATTTTATACTCAAACCAGATTTTAATACTTTAAGGGTAGTGCCCTGGTATGAAGAGCCTACTGCACAAATAATATGTGATGCTGTAGATAGTAAAGAGAATGAAATTGAAGTTTATTCAAGAGGAATCTTAAAAAGAGTAATAAGTTTATTTAATGATATAGGACTTGAACCTATCATTGCTCCTGAAATTGAATTCTACTTAGTTAAAAAAAATAACGATCCCGATTATCCACTTGAGACTCCTTCAGGACAATCTGGAAGAATAGAAAAAGGAAATCAATCATATGGCATTGATGCTATTAATGAGTTTGATCATATTTTTGAAGATCTTTATGATTATTGCGAAGCACAAGACTTAGATGTTGAGAATATAAACCATGAGGATGGACCTGCTCAAATGGAAATTAATTTTAAACATGGCAATCCTCTGGATTTAGCAGATCAGGTCTTTTTATTTAAAAGAACATTAAGACAAACTGCACTCAAACATAATCTCTATGCTACCTTTATGGCTAAACCATTAGAGAACTCACCTGGTAATTCGATGCACATACACCAATCATTATTAAAAAAAGGAAAGCCAGTTTTTGTAAATAAAGATTTAAAAACAACTAATTATTTTGATCGTTATCTTGGAGGATTGCAGAAATATTCAAAATCCTTCCTGCCTTTATTTGCGCCTAACGTAAATTCTTTTAAAAGATTAAGAGGCTATTGGGAAGAAGGCACTCCATTTAATTTAAACTGGGGCTATGAAAATAGAACTTGTGGGTTTAGAGTTCCAAACTTTAATTCAGCTCAACAAGCAAGAATTGAAAATAGACTTTGCGGTTCCGATGTTAACCCTTATTTAGCTATATCTGCAACTTTGGCCGCTGGCTACTTAGGAATAAAAAAGAAATTGAAAGCTACACAAGAAACAAAAAAAGCAGCATATAACGTAAATGTTTCACTCACAGAAAGTATTTACCAGTCAATTGATATGTTTTCTCGATCCAAAGAAGCAAAAGAAATTTTTGGTGAAACTTTTGTTGAGCTTTTTTGTTCAATTAAGGATTTAGAAGTTAATGCCTACAATAAAATAATAACTGCCTGGGAACGTGAATATTTACTTTTGAACGTTTGATCGATTAACAAAATAAAAAATAATTGCTGCTATTATCACAAATAACATAATTATTGACGATAGTGCATTCACTTCAGGGCTTAAGCCTAATCTTACTTTTGAAAAAACTACTATAGGTAATGTATTTGCTCCAGGACCAGTTGTGAAGCTAGCAACAACTAAATCATCTAAAGAGAGAGTAAATGCAAGAAGCCAACCCGAAATAATTGAAGGTAATATTACAGGAGCTGTTATCTTCCAAAAAATTTTATTAGGCACTGTGCCTAAATCTTGAGCAGCTTCTTCAATATTTCTATCATAACTGCTTAATCGAGATTGAATTATTACTGCAACAAAAGCTACAGAAAAAGTAATATGTGAAATTAAAACTGTTAATTGTCCTTTACTTGAAGGAAATCCGATCAAATGGTTTGAAGAAATAAAAAATAGCAACAATGAAAGCCCCAAAATTATTTCTGGCATCACCAAAGGAGATGAGCTTAAAAAAATAAAAAATGGACGCCCAGGAATATTAGGTATCCTGACCAAAGAATATCCAATCATTACGCCTAATAAAGTTGCAAATGTAGCAGACAAAGATGCAAT
>CABYWI010000021.1 GCA_902522585.1 uncultured Alphaproteobacteria bacterium | reverse complement strand
AGAAGAAATTAATAATTTCAATTATCAAATTAAACAAAATATAGACGCCAAAGATTTTAGAAGAAATATTATCGTCTCTGGAATAAATCTAAATGAATTAATCAATAAAAAAATTAAGATTAATGAAGTAACATTAAAAATTCATGAAATTTGTCAACCTTGTAAGTATTTACAAGATAGACTTAAAATACAAAGTCTAGTTAAAATGTTAGTTAATAAAAGTGGTGTTAGGGCAGAAATATTAACCTCAGGAAGTCTTTCTGTTGGTGATGTTATAAAAATATTAAAATGATTATTCCCAAATATCAAAAAAGTTTCTTGTTTTTCCAGGAGTCAAAACAGAAAGAGGATTGAATATAAAATCTGTTTTATTACCATTTTTTAATACTTTAAAATCAGCAGCGATTAGACTTTCTTCTATGTTTTTACCAAATAATTCCTTTAAAAATGGGACGTTCTGAAAATTTTTTTCGAAGAGATAGAGAGGTCCGTAAGTGCCATTAACACTTGCAGTTTTTTGACTTGGAATGGCCTCTCCTTTAAAAGAAAAGGCAACTGTTCCTCCAAGCATGATCGCATGATCAAAATTAAATACATTTCCTTTTTTGTGTATAGGTACTTCTAAATAATTAAATTCATCTTGTTTGTTTTGCAAAATAGAAAAAATATCGAGCAATCGAGAAGTGAAAATTAAATTATAGAATTTAGACTCTTTATTCACACTAAAGTCCTTAACCTTAATTATTAAATCATAATCATCAAACCTTCTAAAATTTCCTTTACCAATTAATGCTCCGCCAATCATATTTTTAGTTATTTTTTGGGCATAAAAGAATTGACCGGCGTTTCTTGCGGAAAGATAGAGTTGTTTATCTCCATTTAAATTGGGAAGGATTGAGAATTCAAAATCTTTTTTAGAGTCATAAAAAGTAAGTAATTCAAAACCCTCGTTGTATGTAAAATTTAATTTATTTGAATAAAGTGAATATTCATCAGAGATAAATAATTCAGCTATTTCCCAATTAAAATTAATTTTTTTATTTAATTTTTTATTTTTTTGAGGCTTTGGAAAAAATTTTTTAAATTCATCAAATGTAATCGTATTGGTATTTAAATTAATATTAATTTCTTCATTGCTATAATCGATAATTCCAAAATATTTTTGGTTATCTTTTACAAATTCAAACTTTATTTCACTAATTTTCCTCTCATCAAATTTTAATTTAATAGATACTTCATCTGAACTATAATTATAATCATAGGCTAATATGTTTTGTGAGAAGAAAATAAAAAAAAATATAAATAAAAGTTTTCTAATCATCTAAAAGACTTGCCTCTAAAAAATCAAATATACTCCCATCAAGAACTGCCTCTGTATTAGAAGTTTGATGATTTGTACGAAGATCTTTTACCATTTTATAAGGATGTAATACATATGATCTTATTTGGTTTCCCCATCCAATTTCTTTTTTATTGCTCTCTTCTTTCTTTTTTTCTTCATTTTGCTTTTCAAGTTCAATTTCATAGATCCTAGATTTCAACATTTTCATAGCAGTATCTCTATTTCGATGTTGGGAGCGCTCATTTTGGCTTTGAACTACGACATCATATTTCAAATGTGTTATTCTTACAGCGCTATCTGTTTTATTAACATGTTGTCCACCTGCTCCAGAGGCTCTGTAAGTATCTATTCTAAGATCTTTGGGGTTAATTTCTACTTCGATATTTTCATCAATTTCAGGATATACCCAAACACTTGAAAAACTAGTATGACGACGTTTATTAGAGTCAAAGGGAGATATTCTTACTAATCGATGAATGCCTGACTCTTTTTTTAAATATCCATAAGATTTAAAACCTGAAATAAATAGTGTGGTATTCTTAATACCTGCTTCTTCACCTCTTTGATAATCAATTACTGAGTATTTATAATCATTTTTCTCTGCAAATCTCTCATACATCCTCATTAACATTTCGGCCCAATCTTGACTTTCTGTACCACCTGCTCCTGCATGAATTTCAACAAAACAATTACAGTCATCGGTTTCTCCATTCAAAAGTGATTGAATTTTAAGTTTTTCTAAGTTTTTATTTAGCTGTTGAAGATTAGTTGCAAGGTCATTCTTATCGTCGGAATTGAGACTTTCATAAATTTCAACAAAATCCTTGTAATCATTAAATAAATTATTCAACTCATCGAAGTTATTTATATTATTTTTTAAAGACTTGAGCTCAGTTTGAGATTTGTTAATTAAAGTAATATTGCTCCAATTATCTGAACTAGATAATAATTTATTAATTTCTTCAATTCTTTTAACAGAGTTATCATAGTCAAAGACCCCTCCTTGTTACAGAAAGAAGATCTCGAATATCATTAATCAAATTAATAAGTTCAAATTTATCCATTAGTTTATACCACCAATAGTATTCACTTTATTCAGATTATTAATAGTTTCAAGTTGATCTTTAGTAAAATATTCAATAATTGAAGAATTTTTAGTTTCAAAAATACCAGTATTTGGATCTATTTTTTTTAAAATAATATTATCAGGAATAAAAAAATCTATTTCTCTATCTCTATCTTCTTGAAGATAAGCTTCCATAAAACTTTTAAAAATTGGCAATGCCACAGATGATCCAGTTTCCCTATAGCCAATTTTTTTTGGATTATCATAGCCAACGTAAACACCAACCACAAACTTAGGCGTGAGTCCAAAAAACCATAAATCTTTACTATCATTAGTTGTTCCAGTTTTTCCAGCAATTGGATATTTAATACTATTTAAAGATTTCCCTGTGCCTCTCTCGATAGCACCTCTCAAAATACTTAGTATTTGATATGAAGTTTGAGGTGAAATAATATTATCTTGATTGCTTTGAATTCGAGGTTTTCTAAAAGAACGATCTGTAATTTGAAAATCACAGTAATTACAAAAAAAGTAATCTTGATTGAAGACTAAATCTCCTTTATCAGAAACAACTTTTTTAATTATGTTTGGTTCAACTTTATATCCGCCATTAATAAAAATTGAATATGATTTTGTAATATTTAATAAATTATTTTCTATAGCACCGAGTAAAGATGAATACACGTCTTTTTCTAAATCATTCTCATATAAATTTATTTCTTCAAAAAATTGTGAAACTTTATTTATACCTAAGTCTAGTCCTATTTTTAAAGTAATTAAATTATTTGAGTTTTCTAAAGCTCTTCTAAATGTCATTTCACCATAGGACTTATCAGAATAGTTTTTAGGAATCCATATTGGTAAATTTGGCCCTTGTTCTAATAAAACACTAGAGTCTAGAATTAAAGTATTGGGCAAATATAATTCATTCTCCAAAGCACTTGCGTATATAAAAGGTTTTATTGAAGATCCAGGTTGCCTAAATGCCTGAGTAACTCTATTAAAATTACTTTTTTTATAATTAGTTCCTCCAACCATTGCCAATATGTTTCCATTATAGGGATCCATAACTAAAACAGATCCATTTATATCTATATCTTGTGCAATAAAATATTGGTCATTAATTAAAGTTAAATATAAATAATCTCCTAAGGATAAAAAAGAAGATGGCTTTTGTTTTTTAGAACCAAATAAATTTAAATTGTCAGTAATTACTACGATTTCTTCATTGTTTAATATTTGTAATTCAACACCATTCTTTAGAATTTTTTGAACTTTAGCTATGTTCCAGTGAGGAAGATAATTAAGTTCCTGAATTGAACTTAAATCTTTAAAGCTACCCGACCAGCTTTTGTATTTTTTTTCTAAAAATAATAAATTATCTAATAAAGATTTTTCAGCTATAGTTTGTAGATTTTGGTCAATGGTCGATTGAATATAATATGCATTTGCACTAATAGAATTTTGAGTGAGTTGTTTAAGAATATAATCAGTTTTGTAGTCAAGATCATATTTCTTATTATTCTTATCAGATAAGATTATCTCTTTGTTAGAATAAATTTCATATTGTTCTTTATCAATAAAGTCATTTAAAAACATTTGATTTAAAACATAATTTCTTCTATCGAAGGCTTTCTTATAATTTTTTATAGGATCATAATTATTTGGACCCTTAGGTAATGCAGCTAAATATGCATATTCATGGGTATCTAAATCAAAAATAGATTTATTAAAATAATTATTTGCAGCTGAAGCTACTCCATATGATCTTCTGCCAAAATAAATTTCATTTAAATATAATTCTAAAATGAATTCTTTTGAATATTCATTCTCAATTCTAATCGAAAGGATTAATTCTTTAACTTTTCTCGTAATTGTTTGATCATTGTTTAGCAAAATATTTTTGACTAATTGTTGGGTAATTGTTGAAGCCCCAACATAGTTATTATTAGTTTTGGAATAAATATTTTTTAAATTCACTAAAAATGCGTTTATAATTCCTTTAATATCGTACCCTTGATGTTGAAAAAAGGTCTTATCCTCTGCGGCTAAGATCGCCTGAATCATTTCAACTGGTATATCGTTATATTCAATATAAAACCTGTCTCTAGTTCCTACGTGATATAATAAATCATAATTATTGTCATAAATTTTAGTTATTTCATTTGGGAAATATTCAGATATATTCGAATTTGGCAAATCTTCTTGAATATTCCATAGGAAAATAATCATGACTGAGACGCCTAATACAAATAATAAAAAAATGTATTTAATTAGTTTAAAAAGTTTCATAACAAGTAATTCAAATTTTACTTTTAATTTATCATACCAAAAGGATTTACACACATGTCAAAACGAATTTTTATTGATGGAAACATCAACTCAGAATTATGCATCATCGCCACAGACGGCCAAGATATCAATTATTTCGACTATTCTGACGAATTAATATCAAATAAAAAAAATAATATATATCTAGGCATTGTATCAAGAGTAGAGCCGTCCCTACAAGCTGCTTTTATTGATTTTGGCTCTGAAAAAAAAGCTTTTTTACCATTTGATGAAATTCATCCAAGCTACTTTAAAATACCCCACAATGAAAAAATTATTGATAATTCAAACAATCAAAACATAGATTTAGAAGATGAAAAACAAACTAAGAAACAATTTTTATCCTTTTATAGAAAATACAAAATTCAAGATGTTATAAAGAAAGATCAAGTTTTATTAATTCAAATTGTTAAAGAAGAAAGAGGTAGTAAGGGGGCTGCAGTAACTACATTCATATCACTTCCTGGAAGATATAGTGTCTTATTACCTAATAACTCTTCAAATGGAGGTGTTTCAAAAAAAATATCAAACCCAAATGACAGAAAAAGACTTAAAAAACTTCATGATGGATTTAATCTGCCTGAAGGAATGTCTATTATCATAAGAACAAATGCAATTTCTGCTGAAGATGAAGATATAGTAGCAGACTTTACATATCTCAGAAAATTATGGACAAAAATTAGAGAAGATACCCTTAAATCAAAAGCGCCAAAATTGATTTCTGAATTAGATACACCTCTAATTAAGATCGCAAGAGATTTAAACCAAAGATCTGTTGATGAAATCATATTTTCAGACTCAAAAACTTTAAAGGAATATAAGAAATTAGAAAATGAATTTAGCGTAAACAAAAATAAAAAAATTACGCTATATAAAGAAAAATTTCCTCTTTTTGAAAGCTATGGAATTAAAAATCCAATAAATTCTCTTAGTGAAGAAAATATTTATTTAAAATCCGGGGGTTACTTAGTAATAAATCCTACAGAAGCATTAACTAGTATTGATATTAACTCAGGAAGATCTACTTCACAAAAAAATATAGAAATTACTGCACTAAACACGAATCTAGAAGCTTGCGATGAGATTTTCAAACAGGTACAGCTTAGAAATATAGCGGGTCTAATTGTAATTGACTTTATTGATATGAATATTACTGGAAATAACAATAAAGTTGAAAGAAAAATTAAAGAACTTTTTTACAAAGATAGAGCAAGGGTTCAAATGACCAAAATTTCACAATTTGGACTAATGGAGATTTCAAGACAGAGAATTGGCCAAAGTATATATGAAACTTTTTATCAAAAATGTGAATGTTGTAATGGTAATGGATTAAAAAAAACTAAATCCATTGTAATACATAATTTACTTTCTCTAATTAAAAACCTAAATTCTTTAAATCAGAATGAATCTTATGAAATTAATATAGATGATAAATTTTTCAAAGATAATAAAAAAGAAATTGATAACAGAATTAAGTCATTAAAATTAACTTTTGAAATTAATTTCATTAAAGTTGAAAAAGAACTAGAATTTAATATTTTTGAAATAGATCAAAAAATTCTTGAAAAGATTAATATTAAGTCTAAAGAAAATATTGAAAAAAATACTGTTGAAGAAAAGCCTGAGAAATCATATAGAAGAAAGATTAAGAAAAAAACAACTGAAGATATTATTTAATTTTTTTTTATTTTTCATTAATTTCAATGCTTATTCATTAGAAATTATTAGAGATCCAATTGCTGAGGAATACTTTCAAAAACTTAATAACAATGATGAGTTTTTTAATAGTTATATTGTCTTTGATAGCAAGCCTAATGCCTTTGTAATTGAAAATAATATATATTTTACATCTGAATTAATTAAATTAATTGAAGATGAAGATAGTTTGAAATCAATATATTTTCATGAATTAGGACATATAGTACATAATCACTATGCCTCTAAAAAAATTAAAATAATAGACTCAAAAAAATCAAATTCCCTAAATAACCTATTGTCGATAGGTTTAGCTGTAATATCTGGTGATCCAAGTATTGGAATAGCCTCCAGTCTAACAATAAATCAAAAGCTATTAAACGATCTCTCCCATAATTCAATAAAATTTGAAATTCAAGCAGATGATTTCATGATTAAAAAGATCAAAGAGAGAAATTTAAATACAAAGGGTCTAATCAATTTTATTGATGATTTACCTGAAAATCAAAATGATTACTTTGCTACACATCCAAGAAATGAAGATAGAATAAATATTCTTAAAAATTTATCTAGGAAAGAGTCAGTTAATAACTCATCAGAATTTAATTGGATAAAAGCCAAATATGGCAATAATTCTGAAATTAATGATTTTAATAAATTTTTTAATAACCTAGAAAGGGGGATAGTTTCTAAAATTGAAGAAACATCAATACCTGAGGCTTTTTTTAATTATGAAATGTATAAGAAAGGAATTAGTAGATCAAAAAATGAAGAAATATTTGAAGAAATGTATTCTTTAATTGAAAACAGTTTTTTAAAAATAGAATATTTTAATTATATTATAGATAATCAATTATCTGATCTTTATAAAATAATAGAAAAAAATAAAGAAAATAAAGCGTTACAAAAAGAATATTACTTTCATTATATTTATGGCAAATATTACTCAAAACAAGATGATTTAAATTTATCAAATTTCTATTTTTGCCAATTTTTTAAAACTACAAACCAATCTCAAAAAATTAATTATTATTGCAATAATTATGATAAAAATAAAATTTCAAATATAGATAATTCTTATGCCTTATTTAATTAATAAAGATATTAAAAATTTAATTAAAATAAATTCTATTAGAACATCGCCTTCTTTTAACATAAATCAAATTCAACCAGCCTCTTTAGACCTAAGTCTTTCATCTAAATGTTATAGAATAAAAGCTTCTTTTATTCCAAATAAACAGTCAATTTCAAAAATTATCAATGAATTATCACTAGTACAAATTGATCTGAATAGTGAGTATTTATTTGAAAAAAATTGTATTTATTTATGTGAAATAAATGAAAGTTTAAATTTACCAAAAAATATAAAAGGTAAAGCTAATCCAAAAAGTACCACTGGAAGACTAGATATTTTTACACGATTAATTACTGAATATGGAACTGAGTATGATGAAATAAACTACAACTATTTTGGTAAATTATATTTAGAAATTATACCTCAATCTTTTAGTATTAAATTAAAGAAAAATATATGTCTTAATCAAGTAAGATTTTTTGAGGGATCTGATGAAAATATTAAAAAGAAATTAAAAATTTCTGTTTCAATTCAAAAGGGTAAAGTGTCTGCTTATAGAGCCAAAAAAATAACCTCATCAATAAATCTAAATAAAATTAATTATTATTTAAAAGAAAAATATTGGGAAGAGATAGTTCCTAAGAGTGACTCTTTTATTATAGAAAAAGATGAATTTTATATCCTGAGATCTAAAGAGTCTATTGTGGTGCCTGAAAACAATGCAGCAGAACTAGAACCTTTCAAAGATAGCTTTGGTAATTTCAGAGTGCATTATGCAGGTTTTTTTGATCCAGGTTTTGGACTGATTAAAGGTGTACCTGCTGTATTGGAATTAAGAGCCTATGATACTCCTTTTATGATCAAGGATGGTCAATTGGTTGGGCAGCTTAATTATTATCAGATTGAGAAAAATTCAAAAAATATTTATGGGAAAAAAATAAAATCAAATTATTATAATCAAAGACTCAAGTTAGCTAAACAATTTAAATAAATATCAATGTTAACAGTTTTATTTTTTAATTGATGAGGTATATTTAAGAAATGATCGACAAGAAAATTGAAAATTCAATTAATCTTCTGATTAAAAAACTCAAAGATGAAAACTTAGGTTCTTTAAAATTTTCAAATAAAACAATTTCTATAGAAGTATCTAATAATTCAGGTTCTGTTCAGATAGCTCACAATCCTCTATCTAGTCAGCCTAATGACGTTTCTAATACACAAACCAGTGAGTCTTCGAATATGCAAAGTATTGATAGTCCGATGGTAGGTATTATTTATCTAACTCCTAAACCAAGCTCACCATCTTTTGTTAAAAGTGGTCAAAAAATTAAAAAAGGAGATACTATTTGTTTAATTGAAGCCATGAAAACCTTTAATGAAATTAAATCAGACAAAGACGGGGTAGTAAAATCAATCCTAGTAAAAAATGGCGAGGCCGTTGAATTTGGCCAACCACTATTTGAAATTTCTTAATTGTTTAAAAAAATACTAATTGCTAACAGAGGTGAAATTGCTGTTAGAATAATTCGCGCATGTAAAGAATTAGGTGTTCAAACTGTAGCAATACACTCAGATGTAGATAGCGAAGCAATGCACGTAAAATTAGCTGATGAAAGTATTTGTGTTGGTGGAGCTCTTCCCTCCAGTAGTTATCTAAATATTCCAAATATCATAAGTGCAATTAATATTACTGGCGCTGAAGCTGTTCACCCAGGATATGGTTTTCTTAGCGAAAATGATAAATTTGCAAATATTTTACAAAAACATGATGTTAAATTTATTGGTCCATCTCCCAAATCAATTTTAGAATTAGGAAATAAAAGTAATGCTTTGAAATTAGCTAATGAATACAAATTGCCAATACTGGGCAATCCAGAAGCTAAAAATATTAAAGATACTGCCGATGCTCTTAAAATTGCTAAATCTATTGAATTTCCAGTTGTAATTAAAGCTGCATATGGTGGAGGTGGTAAAGGGATGAGAGTTTTCAATAATGAAAATGAAATCAAACAATATTTCCAGCAATTAAAAACAGAAGCTAAAAACTATTTTGGAGATGATACTATGTATGCAGAAAAGTTTTTAACGAATGCGAAACATATAGAATTTCAGGTCATATCAGATCCCAAACACCAAACAGCAAAAATAATCGGACAAAGAGATTGCTCTATACAAAGAAAGAATCAAAAAATTATTGAAGAAATACCATCAGATTTTGTTGATATTAATAACCTAGAAAAATTAGAAAATAATGTTCAAAACTTACTATTATCAAGTAACTATGAAGGTGTCGGTACGCTAGAATTTTTATATCAAGATAATCAAATTTATTTCATTGAGATGAATACAAGACTTCAAGTTGAACATCCAGTAACAGAAGAAGCATATGATTTAGATTTGGTAAAAAATCAAATTATGGTAGCTGCTGGCTATAAAATAGAATTTAATAATTTAAATAGAAAGTTTCACACTATTGAATGCAGAATAAATGCAGAAAATGCAAAAGATTTTTCCCCCAGCCCAGGTACAATTAAGTTTATTAATCTTCCAGGCGGTCGTGGTGTTAGAGTAGATACAGCCATATACACTAATTATCGAGTCAATCCTCATTATGATAGTCTAATATTAAAATTAATTTCAAGAGGTGAGAATAGAAACGAAGCTATATCAATTATGAAAAGAGCCTTAAATGAAATCATCATAGAGGGTATTTCTACTAATATTAATCTTCATAAATGGATTTTAAAACAAGATATATTTACTAGTGGACAATATAACACTAATTGGC
Source organism: uncultured Alphaproteobacteria bacterium (assembly GCA_902522585.1). Taxonomy (GTDB): domain Bacteria; phylum Pseudomonadota; class Alphaproteobacteria; order HIMB59; family HIMB59; genus HIMB59. The sequence goes on along the minus strand of CABYWI010000021.1, from coordinate 5,592 downwards.
TTGAAAAAAATATTTCTAATTTTCATTAGAACAAGATTTTAAAGTAACTTCATATATTTTATCTGAGTATAAATTTAATTCATCAGTGATCGAAAAAAACCAACCAATAAAGATATTTTCTTCTTGGGAGATCTTAATCAATGCTATTTCATCTACATATTTATCAAATTTAATATTTTCACATGTTATCAATTCAAATGAAAGGTTGCGGAATTGAATATCTTTTGAAAAATTAAGTTCATATTTTGTAGATGCTGATTTATCTAAAATTAAAATTGATGCTTTTATTGTATTTTCAGCAAAAGATGTAGAAGAAAAAGTATTAATTAAAAATAAAACTATTAATAATCTCTTCAAGAGATACTGCATCAACATTATTTTCAGTTAAATCATTATTTTGATAGTATTGTTCATTTTTACCTATTGTTACTTCTATATAAGGTGTACCAATAAACCCATTATTTGCAATTTTAAATTCAGAATCCAATGGAATTTTTAAATTATAGTTGAGAGAACTTTTTACTAGTGCCATGTAAGATTCTCTGTCTAAAGAAATTTTTGTGACCTCACCAATTATTACACCTTTAGTTTTAACATCTGCGCCTACTGTTAGACCGCCAATGTCAAAAAATTGTGAATTTAAGTTTATTTTTTTTGAATTATCAAAGTAGTCGATTTTTAAAGAAAAATAAATGAATGAAAATAAGGTTACGATTAATATTATTAATCCAATAATAAATTCAAAGCTTATTCTTTTATTCATTTATATTTTTTAAATACCTTAAAAACATATCTATCGAATATGAGTCTGTAGTCTCTATAAAAGTAATATTATTATTTGAAGAGTCAAAGGGGATATCAAAACCAGGATTAATAAGTAAAGATTTTTTTCCAAATAAACCATCTGACCTTATAGAAGCAATAGAATCTTTGGGGATAGCGATATCATTATCTATAAACCCTATAACAGCTATCAAATCATCATGTATTTCTAGATTTGTTACTTTTCCAATAGGTATGCCTGATAGTTTGACATCAGATCCAATGTCAAGACCTTCAACATAATTAAAATGAGCTTTAAAATAATTTAATTGTGGTTTAACAGAGTAAAATAAAAAATAAAAAATAAAAAAAATAGATATAAATATAAATCCTATTTTTAAATGAAATGAAGAAGTAAAACTATCTAGCTCAATTTTTATTTGGGATGCCAACTATTATAACCTTTAGTGTCATTTGTCTTATGAGTAGTAACATGTTTTTGAGTCCGGCTCTTAATATTGTTTACTAGTTCATCAAGTTGGTGAATATTTTTATCTAATATATCAGAAGTATTGTGAAGCCAATTATGGTAATTGGTAGGTATGGACTCGGGCCCTAAGCCATCGGCGTAAATAATCCATCTTTTATTTGGTTTTTTTTTATCTTGATAAAATTTATTACCTAGCGAATCTTGATGAACAAGATTACCATTGAAGTAAGAATATATTTTAAAGCCTAATGACATTTTTCTAATTATAAAAAATCAGTGATCAAAATAATACTAATTTTTATATTTGTAATAGTCAATTTATCACAGTTAAGTTATGCAAAAATAGCAAGTGTAGTGGGAAATCCTATTACTAATGAGATATATTTTGAGGTTAATAAAAATACAAGGAATTATCCAGCATCTTTAACTAAAATCATGACTCTCTTTATAATTTTTAATGAGTTAAATAAAAATAATCTTAATTTAAATGACAAAATAGTATTTTCAAAGAAAGCCACTCAACAACAACCCTCCAAATTAAATATACCTCAAGGAAGATCAATAACAGTAGATCAAGCTATAGACGCCTTAATAATAAAATCAGCTAATGATGTAGCTATTGCAGTTGCTGAAAGAATATCGGGCTCAGAAAAAGCTTTTGTAAAAAAAATGAATTTATTTGCGAAAGAAATAGGTTTAAAAAATACTAATTTTGCTAATCCTCACGGCCTACCCAATAAGTCGAATCTTTCATCAGCTAATGATATTTTTATTTTAAGTTCTGAATTGATTAAAAAATATCCAGAATATTTAAATAGATTTAAAAGAAAAAAAATCACAATTAATGGCAAGACTTATAAAACACATAATACTTTATTGAATAAACATGATTATTATATTGGGTTAAAAACTGGATATATTCGAAAATCTGGATTTCAAATATCATTACTTTCTAAGATAGATGAAAACTATTTACTTGGTGTATATTTTGGGGGAAATTCTGCCAAAGAAAGAAATAATAAAATTCACTTTTTAATGAATAAATATCAAAATAAAAATTCTATTAATAAAATTGTTTTGAAATCTAGTGAGACCTTAAATAATTATATTGTTGAAACTTCCTCTTTTAAAAAAATAAGCGATACAAAAAAACATATATCATTCATACAAAAAAAGATGTTTTTTTTAAAGGATCAATATCATCATATAAAAAAAAAGGGAAGATTTTTCGTAAGTTTTTTTGAAATTGACTCATTGTCTAAGGCTAAGTTTTTATGCAATGAAATGAAAAAGGAGAAACTAGATTGTATCGTTAAAGTTAGTTAATTCAAATATATCTAGTTTATAATTCTCTAAAAATTTAATAAGTTTATTCAATTCTGTTTTGAAATTCTCTGTATTAAAATGTTCTAATCTGAAAACTAGACAATTTTGAGTATTAGAAGCCCTAATTAAGAACCAAAAATCTTTACTCTCAACCCTTACTCCATCGATATCAATGATATCAACTTCACTAGTGTACGAAGTTCTTATTTCATCAATAATATCTTTTAATATTTGAAATTTATCCTTTTCTTCACAATGAAGTTTAATTTCAGGTGTTGAGTTTGATTTTATATAGGGCTCTATTAAATCACTTAATTTTTGATTACTTTTACTAAGTAGATTAATTATTTTTAATGATGCATAAATTGCATCATCATAACCATAATATTGATATTTATAAAATATATGCCCACTCATTTCCCCTGCTATATCTGCATTTTTGCTTATAATCATTTCTTTGATTAAAGAGTGTCCAGTTTTTGACATTAAGATATTTATTCCTTTATTTTTCAAGGTATCAAATAGAACTTTACTACATTTTACATCAGCAACAGCAGTAATATCTTTTTTTTCTTCATACAAATCTAGAACTAATAAAAGTAAAATAATATCTGAGTATACTAATTCTCCATTATTATCAATAATACCAACCCTATCTCCATCACCATCAAAAGAAATGCCTAAATCAAAAGAATGATTTTTTACATATTCAGAAATTTGAATGATATTTTTTTTAATTGTAGGGTCTGGGTGATGATTTGGAAATGTACTGTCTATTGACCTATTTAAAATAATATTATTTCCACCAATTGTTTTAATTATCTTATGAATTATTGGAGATATTGCCCCATTTCCCGGATCCCAAACGATTTTAAGCGTATTAATATCCTTAAATCGATTTAATATTTCTTTTGAATATGGCTCAATGGGGCTCTTGAAATAAAGATTTCCCGGAATGTCATCTTTAGTGCAATTCACAATTTGATTTAATGATTTGATTTTATCTCCAAAAAAAGGATTTCCATCAATGATCATCTTTAGACCATTATATTCTTTTGGATTATGTGAACCTGTAATCATAATTAGATTTGAAATTTGAAAATATTTATTTGCAAAATAACTAATTGGTGTTGGAATTAATGAAATATCATAAACATCAATACCAAAACTGAGGAAATTTTCAATTAACGTGTTTTTAATTTTTAAAGAGGACGCCCTACCATCATGGCCAATAATAATTTTATGATCATTAGTTTCTTTAATAATTGTCGCTAACTTATAGGATATATTTTTAACATCTTCTAAAGTTAATGATTTTTGAAAAATTCCTCTAATATCATATTCTCTAAGTATTTCTTGATTAATCATTACTTATAAATTTAAAATATAAGTAGCGATTGATAAAAACGATAGAAAACCAAAAACATCTGTAAAAGTTGTTAATACAATACCAGAGGCTAAAGCAGGATCTATCTTTAACTTATTAATCGATAAAGGAATTATTATGCCAACTAAGCACGCAAAACCTAAATTAATTAAAATTGCAAAAGAAATAGCAAAAGCTAATACAAGACTGTCAAACCAATAATAAGCTATGAGCCCCATTATCATAGATAGAGCTAAACCGTTTATACTTCCAATTAAAAATTCTTTAATAATTAGTTTAAAATAATTTGAATTATCAATATCTTTAGTAGCTATTGCACGAACATATATAGTCATAGCCTGAGTTCCTGCATTGCCGCCCATAGAAGCCACTATTGGCATCAATACTGCTATTGCTATCATTTGTTGTAACTGATCTGAGTATATATCAATTACAAGAGATGCTAAAATTGCCGTTAATAGGTTTAGACCAAGCCAAATAAATCTAGATGAGGCAGAATTAAGAGCGCCCTTGTAAAAGTCGTTAACGAATAACCCTCCTAATTTTTGAATATCATCTTCTAACTCTTCATGATCTATTTCAACAACATCATCAACGGTTATAATTCCTAACATTTTATTATCAGTAGAGACAACTGGAGCTGATACCAATCCATATTGTCTAAAAGTATAAGTAATATCTTCAACAGATTCATTCGATTTAATTAAATGAACATTTTTAAGAGTCATATCTTTTAGCTTTTTACTTCTTTTTGATCTTAAAATTCTACCAGATGGGATATAGCCAATAGGAGTATTATTATCATCTATAATGAATACATTATAAAAGTCCTTTGGACCTCTTCTTGTAGTTCTTAATTGATCAATTAAATTACCTACGGTTAAAGTCGATTTAACTGCAAGAAAATCTCTATTCATTATTCGACCTGCTGAGTCTTCAGGATATTTTAAATTTTCTTCTATTCTAGAACGTTGTAACTGACCTAAATTAGATAGGGTGTTAACAAGATCTTTAGTTTCAAATTCACTTAATATTTCCACCGCATCATCTAAATCTAAGTACTTAATCAAATTAATTAATTGTTTTTTAGGTATGAGATTTAATATTTCTTCTCTTGTTTCTTCTCTGAGATATGCAATAAAATCAGGGTGAAGATTTTTAGTAGAAGTTTTTAAAACAGAAGTTTGATCTTTAAGATTTAGATTTTCTATACTATCAGCCTGATCTGCTGGATGCAGAGACTTTATTGATTGAATGTATTCTTTCTTATTAAAATTAACCATTTATACTATTAAATACATGGTGCGGACGAGAAGACTCGAACTTCCACAGGATATTATCCCACAGCGACCTCAACGCTGCGCGTCTACCAGTTCCGCCACGTCCGCAATTATAAAATGTAATTAATAAACAATGTTAAGAATAAAACAACTAAAAGGAAGAATAAATTATGTGGAAGCACTAAATAAAATGAATTCAAAGGTCTTAGAAGTTTCAGATGATATCAATAATGAAGAAATCTGGTTTTTAGAACATCAAAGTGTGTTTACCGCAGGAAGTTCTACGCCCAAAAATTTCAATGAAAAAATGATTAATGATATTCCTGTAGTGTTCATAAATAGAGGTG
>CABYWI010000020.1 GCA_902522585.1 uncultured Alphaproteobacteria bacterium | reverse complement strand
GCTGTCACTTTTGCTGGAGGAATGGCTACAGAAAGTCTAAAACCTTATGTTGCTATTTATTCAACATTTCTTCAAAGAGCATATGACCAAGTTGTACATGACATAGCTATACAATCATTGCCAGTTCGTTTTTTAATTGACCGATCTGGTTTTGTTGGAGCAGATGGAGCAACTCATGCTGGTTCTTTTGATCTAACCTATCTTTGCTGTTTGCCTAACTTTATAGTAATGGCCCCGTCTTCAGGGGAAGAACTAAAAAATATGTTAAATTTATCATTATCAATAAATAATAAACCTTGTGCAATACGATATCCTAGAGATACCGTAGGAGAATATAATGAAAAAAAATCATTTGAAAAAATAACTTTAGGTAAAGGAAAGATTATTCAAAAAGGAAAAAAAGTTGCTTTTTTAAATTTAGGCACAAGGTTAGAACAAGTCAAAGCTACCTCAAAATTAATTAAAAATAAAAACAAATTACAAACTACCATTGTTGATATGCGTTTTGCCAAACCGATTGATACTAAATTATTAAAAAATTTATTAAAAAACCACGATATTTTTATAACTATTGAAGAAAATGCTGTAGGTGGCTTCTCAAGCCAAGTTAATAACTTTTTCTTAAATCAAAACAGAAATCAAATTAAGATTTTTAATTTTTTTATGAAAGATGAATTTATAGATCAATCAGATATCAATGATCAGTATAAGCTATCAGGTATATCTTCAGAAGATATTTATAAAAAAGTCTCTAATTACTTAAATTAATTTAGATTTATGCATAAGCATTAAATCTGCAATGACAAAACTTGTCATTGCCACTCCCACTGGTACTGCTCTAATACCAACACATGGATCATGTCTTCCAATAGTTTTGATTTTTGTATTTTTTAAACTCTTTGTAATAGTATTTTTTTCACTTAATACAGAGCTGGTAGGTTTGACAATGTATCTGAACACTATTTCTTGACCTGAGGTAATTCCACCTAAGATACCTCCAGCATGGTTAGTATCAAATATAATCTTCTTATTTTTATAGCTTATTTGATCAGAAGCGTTAGTCCCATCTAAGTTTATTAGATTAAAGCCTGTTCCAAACTCAATACCTTTTACTGCATTTATACTCATAATGGCCTTAGACAATTCTGAGTCCATTTTTTGATAAATTGGTTCTCCAAGACTAGCTGGACAGTTTTTTACTCTTATTTCTATTATTGCACCCAAAGACGAACCTTTCTTACGATGAAGTAAAATTAATTCCTCCCATATCTTGATTATTGATTTATTAGGTGAAAAGAATGGATTTTTATTTATAAAAGCTTCATTCCACTTAGAACTAGTAATTTTTTCATTTCCAATTTGAATTACTGCACTTGTAATTTTTAATTTATTTGCAACTTTTTTTAAGTATAAGTCTGCTAAAGCGCCAGCAGCAACTCTCATGGCTGTTTCTCTAGCGCTTGATCGACCACCTCCACGGTAATCGAAATTTTTATATTTCATATGGTAAGTGAAATCGGCATGTCCGGGACGAAATTTGTTTTGAATATTTGAGTAATCTCTACTTCTCTGATCTTCATTATAGATAATCATAGATATGGGAGAGCCTGTACTTTTTCCATTAAATACTCCCGATAAAATGTCTACCTGATCTTTTTCTTTTCTTTGGGTAGTATATTTGGATTGCCCAGGTTTTCTGAGCTCTAATTTAGATTGAATATACTTAAGGTCGATAGGTATATTAGCTGGAAATCCATCAACCACACAACCAATAGCCTTACCATGGCTTTCACCCCAAGTTGTAAACTTTAATAAATTTCCAAAAGTATTATGAGACATCTATGATTAATTATTTATTACTAAACTCACTAAGTAAATCAGCTACCCCTTCTGCTTCATCCACAGCAACCATACCTACTGTATGATAGCCACAGTCAACATGATGAATTTCTCCTGTAACGCCTGAAGATAAATCGCTTAGAAGGTAAGCACCCGTATTTCCAACATCGTCTAAAGTAACATTTCTCTTTAGAGGTGAATTTAGCTCATTCCATTTCAAAATAAATCGAAAATCTCCAATTCCAGATGCAGCTAATGTTTTTATGGGCCCTGCGGAAATAGCATTGACTCGAATATTTTTATCGCCCATATCAACTGCTAAATATTTTACGGATGCTTCTAAAGCTGATTTTGCAACGCCCATTACGTTATAGTGGGGCATAACTTGTTCAGCACCGTAATAAGTCAGAGTCAGTATACTTCCACCATCATTCATTAATTCATAACAATATTTACAAGACTCAGTAAATGAGTAACAAGATATATTCAAACTATTTAGAAAGTTTTCTTTAGATGTTTGGACATATTTACCTCTAAGTTCATTTTTATCAGCAAAAGCTACAGCATGAACAAAGAAATCTAGCTTTCCCCATCTATTTTGTATTTCTTTAAATGTATTTTCTACAGAACCCTCACTGCTAACGTCACATTCAATTAAAAAGTCTGAATTTACTGACTTAGCTAGCGGTTCAATTCTTTTCAATAAAAGATCATTTTGATAAGTAAATGCCAACTCTGCACCAAAATTAGAGCATTGCTTAGCTATTCCCCAAGCAATAGATTTATCGTTTGCAACACCCATAATTAGGCCTTTTTTATTTTTTAAATCCATTTTGATATAATCTTTATATAATACTCATACCATGTCAGATAAAAATTTAAATCCAATTATTCTTTTTCAAAATTGGTATGAAAAAGCCTCAGAAAAAGAAATTAATGACCCAAATGCGATGTGCTTATCCACTGTCGATAAAAATAATTGTCCCCATTCAAGAATGGTTTTATTAAAAGGATTTGATGAAAGTGGTTTTAGATTTTTCACAAATTATCAAAGCAATAAATCCATTGATATTGAGCATAATATAAATGTAGCTTTAAATTTTCATTGGAAATCACTTCAACGTCAAATCCGAATTGAGGGTTTAATAGAAAAATTAAATTCAGATCAATCAGACGAATATTATGGCTCTAGACATTACATGAGTAGAATAGGGGCATGGGCGAGCGATCAGTCTAGACCTCTAAAAGATAGAAAAGAACTAGAAGAAAAGATCGAGATATACAAAAAAAAATACCCTAATGAAAACAATGTTCCACGACCACCTCATTGGGGAGGATTTATCGTAAAACCTAAAAAATTTGAGTTCTGGCAAGATATGCCTCACCGTATTCACCAAAGGGATATTTTTGAGTTAAATAATAAGGAATGGTTTAAGTATAATCTTAATCCTTAGTTTTATTTTTTAAATATTTTTCCCACCGTCCTAACAGATTAGAGCTAGACGATTCTTTATGATTTCCTCCTATGCCAAATTTGAGCTCGATATCAAATTCTTTAGCAGTATCATTTTCCAAAATTTTCGAAGTATCAGACCGGTCGCCTCCATTAGCAAAAATTATTTTATTCGAAGGGAATTTTTTTCTAACAGCAACAAGTAGTTTAGAAGCACTTCCTTTAGAGTCATCCTCAATCTCGATTGCTTCATTAACTGAAGCAAGACTGTTAATGACAAATAGTCTATGTTTTATATCCATAAAAAAATTACCCTTTTTATTGATTAACCAATTATTGGAATTAACTCCAACTACTAGATAATTTGAAAAATTAAGACAATCATTCATCATCATTATGTGCCCAGGATGAACTGGGTCAAAACCCCCAGAAACAATACTGATAACTTTATTTTCCATCTTCAATTGATGAAATGTATTTCTCTAATTTTAGTTGTTCTTTATTTGAAATATAATTGGGAGAGACTTCAAGTATATCATGCCAACTAGCTAGATAATTTAAATTTACTTTCATATTACTTATGTTCTGTTTTGCAATAGGGTAGATCTTATAGAAAAAAACTACATAAATATCTTTCACAATCAGTGCATTATTTCTTAATGAATTAATAAAGTGAAGCTTACTACCTCCATCAGTAGCCATATCTTCAATTAAAATAGAGGTAGATTTCTTTTTGAATTCCCCTTCAATTAATTTTCCTTTCCCAAATCCTTTTGGATGTTTTCTTATATAAACCATGGGATACTTTAATTTATGGCTTACAAAAGAAGAATAGGGTATTCCCGCTGTCTCTCCACCTGCAACTATAATCCTTTTTTTATATTTAGATTTAATGAGTTTAGTCATTTCATTGATCACAATTTCTCTTTCTTTTGGGAAGGAAATTAGTTTTCTACAATCAACGTAAACAGGGCTCTTTTTACCTGAAGTAAGAGTAAATTTTTTTTTAAAATTTATATTAACACAACCTATTTTTAATAGGATATCAGCTATTTTTTGTTTTGAATTTTTGATTTTGATCTTCGACATTTTTCTGAACAATATTTAACATCATTCCATACTTTTTCCCATTTTTTTCTCCAAGTAAATGAAAGATTGCAAACAACGCAAATTTTAAATTCTTTGTTTTTCAGTTAAATAATTTTCTCTATTTCTTTATCTTCAAGATTTCCATTTATAATTACTAGAGGGCAATGTAATGAATTTCCTTTTTCATATATGAGTTTATCAATTAATGGACCTGGTTTTCCAATATCTTTGCTAGTAGCTAGTACAATAGTAGAATTCGATGAGTAGCTATTAAGAAAATTGATAAATTCATCAGTTTCACTTATTTTGAATATTTCAGTTTTTGCTTTTATTTTAGATTTTTCATAAATGAATTCATGAACTTCTTTATGTTTTGTTTTTTCATTAGTTATTTGGTCTTTATCAAGTATTTTTTCTGTAGATGATGTTAACAAGATACCATCACTAATATTTTCAATGAAACTTATGGTGGTGAGATTTGATTTAGTTAACTTAGCTCTTTTTACTGCAAATTTTACAGCTGTCCACATTTCCTCACTATCATCAATTACAACAAAATAATTTCTTTGATTTATTTTTTTCATCTTCTTTTAAAAAGCCAATTTGATATTAAGCTAAATACAATTGAAAAGACAACTAAGAATATTGCATAAACTAACGACTGTTCTTCTAGCATTGTTTCAAACTTACTTGTAAGTCCTTTTTTTTGAATATTTAATTTCTTTTGAGAAAAATTTATTACTTCATTATCCTTGATCTCATATAGATATACTTTGATATTCCCAGCTGAAATATTATCTGGAATTTTAAATTTTTTTATAAAGAGACTTTCCTCTACGCTTTGAAGTTCATCTTCAAAATATAGACCTTTTACTCTTAAAGCTTCTCTGATTTGATAGAGTTTCTCAGAATAACTGCTTTGTATTAAAAAATGACTTCTTGTTATTGATGGTATTAAAAAAATTTCATTAATTGATTTTTTTGGTGTAGAAAAAATAGCAAAGAAACTTGGAATTTTATCTAAATCTTTCCTATCATTAATCCAAAAAAGACCTTTTTTTGACTTTTTAAATAATTTTCCTTGTTTCTCGGTTCCTTCGAAAATTATTATTAAATCTCTTCCTTCATCTTTTTGCCCAAATAAAAAAACTTCCTCTCCTAAAAAGTTTGAATTTATCTCAATGTTGAATTTATCCAGTGAAAATTTTCCAGACAAGGATATAGAAGGGCAAGAAATAAAAATAATTGTGAGTATGATTTTAAACATAATCTATTCGATATAAATTATTAGGTGTTCTAAAAAGCTCATAAAGAAGAAAAGAAGCTATTATAATCAAGAGCACACCAAACAATACTTTCAAATTTTCTTGATCTAGTTTTTCTATTACTCTTGAAGCAATGGCGGCACCTAGAGAACTACTTATAATAAGCATAATAGCTAATACAAAATCTACATTTTGATTTATTGCAATTTGAAGAAAAAGAGAAATTAATGAAATTATAGTAATATTAAAAAGTGAAGTACCTATTACAGATATTGTAGTCATACCTAAAAGATAAATCATGCATGGTATAAGTATAAAACCACCCCCAATACCTGTAAAACCAGTTAATAAACCTATGCCAAAACCTATAAATAATGGAGCAAGAATGCTTATATATAATTTAGATTTTCTATATTTGAATTTAAATGGAAGTCCATGTATCCAGGAATGTTGATGTAGTTTAAATTTCTTATTTTTATAAAAAATATTTACTTTTGCTGTTTCATATAAGATAAAAATTGCAGTACCTAATAAAAGTACAACATAAATAGAACTAAGATAATTATCTATAGCTCCAATATTTTGAAGATTATTTAAAAATAAAACACCTGTTAATGTTCCAAAAACCCCTCCAATGATCATGGTAATACCCATTTGATAATCAATATTTTTTTTCTGATAATGATTGATTACACCAGTTGAGGTAGATGCAAAAACTTGAACTGTGGTCGATCCAACCGCTACGGCAGGAGGCACACCAACAAGGATAAGTAGTGGAGAAGAAATAAAACCTCCGCCAATACCAAAAAGACCTGATATAAAACCAATACCTACGCCGAGTGACAAAAGTACATAAATGTTGATAGAAATTTCAGCGATAGGTAAATAGAAATTCATTTATTAAGTGAATATTGTATTAATATAATTTATACATCAATAAATTATGAAATACACATTAGCTTTTGCTTGTTCACAAGATGGTTTTATTGCAAAACATAAAAAAGACAACCCTTTTGAATGGACCTCAAAAGAAGATCAAAACCATTTGCAGACACTAATTAGTGAAAATGACTGGCAAGTAATGGGAAGAACCACTCATGAACTTAATCCCAATCAAATTAGAAAAAGAATTGTTTTTTCAAGACAATCTAAAGAGATAAAACTCATTAAAAAAGATATTCCTAACCAATTTTATTTTAATCCAGACTTACATCAATGGAGCGAATTTGAAGAGATATGTTCTGGAGATATTTTAATTTTAGGGGGTACAAGCGTACATGATTTTTTTATTTATGCTGAATTAGTAGATACAATTCATATAACTATTGAACCTCATACTTTTTATGAAGGTGTGAGAGCTTTTTCATATATTAATTTTAAAGACTATAAGCCCTATTTTTTATCGAAAAATTACTCTTATGAGGAAAAGACTCTTAATGACATTGGTTCAACATTAATTTCTTTTAATAAGAACTCATAAAAAAATTATAATCATCTAGATTATTTATATTAAAGAATTCTAATTTATTCTCTTTTTCAATATTTAAATATTCAAAGCCAATTTCCTCAGCAAATTTCATAATTTTATAACCATCATTCAAATTTAAAATTCTATCTAATTTTTCAAAAGAATTAATTGACCAGAATGAAAACATTGGTTCTGTTTTCCCATCAATTTTAGAAATATATGATTTTTTAATTTTAGTTGGTATTTTTTCAAATTCTTTAAAAAGATTTAAGTTTATTAAAGGAGCATCAGTGGGAAGCATGGCAAACCAAATATTTTTATTTGTTTCTTTATATAAGCTCATAATACTATGAAGGCCAGCCAATGGACCTTTTCTACCTTTGATTTTGTCTGATACCAATTCAAAACCTAATTTTGAGTATTTTTCTAAATCATCATTCACATTGATGATAATTTCGTATTCAAGTATTTTTAATTGATCTAAAAGTAACTCAATAAATGTTTTGTCATGAATTTTAAGAAAACTTTTATTTTGAAAATCCATTCGAGAGGATTTTCCTCCTGTAAGGATTGAAATTACTATTAGATCGCTCACTTTTTAAATCTAAAGTCGCCAGATAGTATGTTGAGACGTTTACCTCTTAATCTACCAATCATAGTTAATTTTTTCTTTCTAGCTATTTCTACAGCCCAAGCAGTAAATCCTGAACGTGATAAAAGTATTGGTATTCGCATTTTTATACATTTAATGACCATTTCACTGGTTAATCGACCAGTTGTATAAAATGACATATTTTCAACATTAATATTTTTTTTTAAAATTAATCCTGCAATCTTATCAACAGCATTATGTCTTCCGACATCTTCAAAATAATAAAGAGGTTTGCTCCCCTCACACAAAACACAACCATGAATAGCACCAACTTTAAGATATAAACTAGGTTCTAAATTAATTTTTTTTGATAATTCAATAAGTTCTTGATGAGTTACTTTAATATTTTTATTTAAAATAATTTCTTCAATTTCATTATACAAATCACCAAAAACAGTACCTTGTGCACAACCAGAAGTATTAACCTTTTTCTTAAGTTTTTTTTCGTAATTAGTTTTATCAGTTGTCCTAACAACAATTGTCTTTAAATCTTTATGGTATTCTATTTTTTTAACCTTATTAATATCACTTAACATTCCTTGATTATATAGATATCCAAGAGCCAAATACTCAGGATAATCCCCAATAGTCATCATTGTTACTATTTCTTGATTATTGAGATATAGAGCTAATGGTCTTTCTTCAATTATAGGAATAATTGTTTTTTTCCCATTCTCATCTATAGAGTTTTTATATCTAAATAAGGTCTTATTATTTACACTCGGTCTAATCAAAAAATCTGTCATAATTTTCTATGATATATTATGGTTGTAAAATAGATGAAAACAATAGCAGTTATTGGTTGGAAAAATAGTGGTAAGACGACATTAGTATCCAATCTAGTTAATCACTTTAATGAAAAAAAATTAAAAGTAGGTGTAATTAAACACGCTCATCATACATTTGATATAGATCATCCTAATACTGATAGCTATAAAATTAGGAATGCTGGCTCTTACAAAACTACGATCGTCTCTGAAAAAAGACTAGCCCACATAGAAGAAAAAAACACGCCTGAGATAGATATAGAAGAACTAATTCAACTTAATAAGGGATGTGATATTCTTATATTTGAGGGTTTTAAAAAAATAAAAAAACTCTCAAAAATTGAAGTAAGTTTAACCAAGAACAATAAAGAATTGCTCTATAAATCATTTGATAATATCAAACTTTTGGTAAGTGACGATAAATTAGAGCATCCTATTAAAGTATTAAGGCATGAGCAAATTCATGAAATTGTAAAAGAAATATTACGTGACACATTTTAAATTTATAAGTTTAAAGAAGGCCATTCAAATAGCTATTTTACAAAGTAACAGAAAAAAAAAATCCTCTGAAATCGATTTAGCTAATTCACTTAATTTCATATCAAGTAAGGAAATACGCTCTCCAATAAATTTACCAGAATTAGACTCAGCTGGACTTGATGGTTTAATAATATCAAATAAAAAATCTGCCAAATTTGCTGTTTCATCAAAAATAATTGAAACAGGAAAAGTATATAAAAATTTAAATATAAAGTATGCTTATAGGATTAATACTGGCGCTATTATTCCTAATAAATTTAAAAATTTTATATCTTTAGAAAATGCATTTATTGAAAATAATTGTTTAATTTTATCAAAATCAAAAATTTCTGATAAGGATATCAAAAAGAAAGGAGAGGACTTAAAAAAGAAACAGATCCTCATAAAGAAAAATCAAAAAATTAATTTTATTAAACTTGCACTGCTGGCTTCAGTTGGAATAAAAAAAATTGATATATACAGTCCATTAAAAGTGGGGGTTGTCTCTACCGGAGATGAATTAATTGATTACAAAAAGAAAAAAAAAGACTTTCAAACTTTTGACTCTAATAAATTACAAATTATTAATTTTCTTAAGAAATATCCAATTTCAATAGATGATTTAGGAATTTTAAAAGATAGTTATAAAGATGTTAAAAAATTTTATAGATCTAAAAACTCTAAGTATGATTTAATTATTAGTTCAGGCGGTTCATCATTTAGTTCTGGAGATCACACCTCATCTTATTTAATCAAAAACACTAAAATCTTATTTCAATATCTTCGAATCCAACCTGGAAGGCCAATAATTTTTGCAAAACAGAGAAGACAGTACATTTTTTCTCTTCCAGGTAATCCACTTGCTGTCATGGTTAATTTAAAATTAATAATTTCAAAATTTTTTGATCCAAATAATCTTTACTCTAACTTTAGATTTGAAAACTATAAATCTGGCTTTGATACAAATAAAAAAGTTAATATAACTAAATTTATAAGAGTTAAGATTAAAGGTAAAACAGCTTATCAACACAACACTAAAGGTTCAGCTAAATTAATTTCTTCTGCACAAAGTGATGGATTTATGATTGTTGAAGAGGGCACTTCTAATGTAGTGAAAGGAAAATCTTATCCAGTTATTAAATTTGAAATTTAATAATTACGATATTTTTTTGGGTTTTAATTGAAATAATTTTAAAATTATTTTCATCACAATAATTTTTAAAGTCATATTGAGACAAAGGATCATCACTCTCTACTGTAATCAAATCGTTTTTTTTAATTTTTTAATATGTTTTGCAGTTTTTAATACAGGTATTGGGCATTCGTAACCTTTCGTATCTAGATAATATTCCATTTATGTATATATTTATTTTAATATTTCATGGAAATAAAGAATTTAGAAATAATTTTAGCCTTAGATAATGAAAAACACTTTAATCGTGCAGCTGAAAAGCTGAATATATCTCAACCTGCTCTATCTATGAAATTAAAATCATTAGAAAATGAAATAGGTGTAAAATTAGTAAAGAGAGGTAAAAACTTTATTGGTTTAACTAAAGAGGGTATAATCTTAAAAGAAAAATTTAAATCAATAGTAAAAGAATATAGTGAGATTAAACAATTAAGTTCTGAACTAAAAAACAATCTTACTGGTAGTTTAAGAGTTGGTGTTATTCCCTCCGCTCTTATAGATGTTTCATTTATCCTAAATCAGTATGTTAGAAAATTTCGTAATATAAATATAGAAGTTCACTCTATGTCTTCTAATAAAATTGATGAGGGATTACATGACTTTAAATTAGATATTGGTTTTAGTTACTTAGATAACGAACCTATTTTAGGTGTAGAAAAAGTCCATCTTTACAAAGAAAAGTATTTTTTAGTAACAAAAGATATAAAATATCAAAAATTAAAAAAAGTTTCTTGGAGTGAATGTGATGGTCTTGATTTATGTTTAATATCTAAAGAAAATCAATTTAGAAGAATTCTTGATACAATTTTCAAAAGTAAAAATATAAACCCCAATATAATGATCGAGTCTAATTCTTTGATACACCTATTTTCTCATGTATCATTTTCAGATCTGTCTACGATTATGCCTGGTTCTTATTCCTCTCTATTTGAAAATGTCTCTAATATTCAATTTATTGAATTAAATTCACCCAGTGTGACACATTCAGTAGGTTCAGTTTTTATAAAAGATAAGGGACCTTCCCCTATAAAAGGCTCATTTATTAAGTTTTTAAAAAATTTTGATAAGTAATTCTTATTGATCAATTACTCTTTAATAATTGATTATTTAATCAATTTAAATAATTTCAAAATATATGGAAAATAATCCAAAAAAAATACACCCAGGTTCTGGAAGAAGGAATGCACTATCTTTTAATAAAGGTAGGCAGTCTGATGAACAGTCAATTAATGAATTAAAGAATTTAATTCCTTCAGACTATTTACGTCAAAGGGATATGCTTATTGAATGTCTCCACTTAATTCAAGATAATTATAAATGTCTTAAACCAAAATACCTTGCTGCTCTTGCAGAACTAACTAATTTACCTTTAACTGAAATATATGAAGTTGCTTCATTTTATGCTCATTTTGATATTTTTAAAGATGACAATGTTTCTCCATCTGAAGTGACTATCCGAGTATGTGATAGCATCACTTGTGAAATGAATGGATGTCAATCATTGCAAAAAGATCTTAAAAATAATTTTTCTAAAGATGAAAGAATAAGAGTTGTCAGAGCACCTTGTATGGGGCGCTGCCATCAAGCGCCTGTGGTAGAAGTAGGAAAAAAACATGTTACTAATGCAAATTTAGAAAAAATTAAAATTGCTATTGAAACAAAAGATATTAAACCATCAACACCTGATTATATTGATTTTGAAAATTATACTAAATCTGGTGGCTATGACCTTTTAAAAGCTTGTTTAGAAAATAAAAAAAATCCAATGGACTTAATCGAAGAAATGGAATCCTCAGGTTTAAGAGGTTTAGGTGGAGCAGGATTTCCAACAGGAAAGAAATGGAGATTTGTTAGAGCTGAACAGCAACCAAGACTAATGGCTATAAATGGAGATGAAGGTGAGCCGGGAACATTTAAAGATCATCACTATCTCACCAGAGATCCACATCGATTTCTCGAAGGAATGCTTATTGCAGCATGGGTTGTTGAGGCTACTGATGTTTATATTTACATGAGAGATGAGTATCCTGATGTAATCAAGTTCTTAAAAAAAGAAATCAAAACTATTGAAGATAATAAACTGAATATAAAAACGAGAATTCATTTAAGAAGAGGAGCAGGTGCTTATATATGCGGTGAAGAGTCATCAATGCTAGAAAGCCTTGAGGGCAAAAGAGGCTTACCAAGGCATAAGCCTCCATTCCCCTCACAAGTTGGTCTTTTTGGTAGACCAACATTAATTCATAATATAGAGACAGTTTTTTGGGTAAGGGAAATTTTAGAAAAAGGTGCTGTTTGGTTTAGTAGCCATGGCCTAAACAATAGAAAAGGTTTGAGAACTTTTTCAGTATCTGGAAGGGTAAAAAACCCGGGTGTTAAATTAGCTCCTGCAGGTATTACAATTAAGCAATTAATCGAGGAATATTGTGGTGGCATGCAAAATAACCATACATTTAAAGCATATCTTCCTGGAGGAGCCTCAGGCGGTATTTTACCCGCTTCCATGGACAATGTCCCTTTAGATTTTGATACCCTTCAAGAACATGGATGTTTTATAGGCTCTGCCGCAGTAGTAGTCTTGTCAGATAAAGATAAAATGGGTGAAATTGCAAAAAATTTAATGTTTTTCTTTCATGATGAGAGTTGTGGTCAATGCACACCTTGTAGAAATGGAACAGAAAAAGCTCTTAAACTAATGAACGAAAATTCCTGGGATGTTGAATTATTAAAAGAGTTGTCTTCAGCTATGATGGATGCATCTATATGTGGACTAGGGCAGGCTGCTCCTAACCCATTGCTCTCTGTAATAAAACACTTTCCCAATGAGGTAACTAACTAATGTCTGATAAAATAAAATTTTCTATCGACGGTAAAGAATATTTAGCAGGACCCTCTGAATCAATTTGGGATATTGCTAAGAAAAATAATATAGACATTCCTCATTTGTGCTACTCACCTGAACCTGGTTATAGAGCTGATGGCAACTGTCGAGCATGTATGGTTGAAATTAAGGGTGAGAGAACTTTAGCTGCTTCTTGTATTAGAAAGCCAACTGAGGGAATGGAAGTTACAGTAAATTCCCCTAGAGCAGAAAAATCTAGATCAATGGTTTTTGAACTATTAGTCTCTGATCAACCATCAAAAGATAATTCTCCTGATCCTGACTCTAAATTTTGGAATTGGTCTGAAAAAATGGGTGTCAGCAAAAGTAGATTTCCTAGTAAAGAAAAAATTGATTTAGATCAATCCCATAAAGCGATGAGTGTTAATTTAGATGCATGCATCAATTGTAACTTATGCGTCCGTGCTTGTAGAGAAGTTCAAGTTAATGATGTAATAGGAATGGCATACCGTGGTTCAACAGCAAAAGTTATTTTTGATTTAGATGACCGTATGGGTGAAAGCACTTGTGTAGCATGTGGCGAGTGTGTTCAAGCTTGTCCTACTGGTGCTTTGATGGAGTCATCATTAGTGAATGAACAGGGTGCTCGAGTAAATTATGCTGATAGAACTGTAGATAGCCTCTGCCCATTTTGTGGTGTTGGATGTCAGACAAAAGTTCACGTAAAAGATGACAAAATTCTTCATGTTGATGGAAAAGATGGACCAGCCAACGAAAATAGACTTTGTGTAAAAGGTCGATTTGGTTTCGATTATATAAATCATGAAGGAAGATTGACTAAACCTCTTATAAGAAAAGCTAGTGTTCCAAAAGATGCTAATTTCCAGTTTAAAGACTCAGAAATTTCAGATTATTTTGAAGAAACTAGTTGGGAAAATGCTCTTGATATTGCTGCAAAAGGTTTGGCAAAATCTAAAGACGATCATGGGCCTAAAAGTTTAGCGGGGTTTGGTTCAGCTAAATGTTCAAATGAAGAGGCTTATCTGTTTCAAAAATTAGTTCGCGTTGGATTTGGTTCAAATAATGTTGATCATTGTACTAGATTATGTCATGCATCCTCCGTAGCAGCTCTGATGGAATGCGTTAACTCCGGTGCTGTATCAGCTCCTTTTATGGCAGCAAGTGATGCAGATTGCATCATTGTTATTGGAGCAAGACCTACAGAGAATCATCCTGTTGCAGCCACCTATTTAAAAAGAGCAACAAAGCGTGGATCTAAATTAGTTGTTATGGATCCAAGAAAACAAGGTTTAAGTAAATTTGCTACTCATAACTTACAATTCAAACCAGGTACAGATGTAGCAATGCTCAACGCATTATTACACACAATTATAGATGAGAAGTTGTATGATGTGCAATACATACAAGGTCAAACCGAGGGTTTTGAAAAACTCCAAGAAGAAATAAAAGATTTTTCTCCCGAAAAAATGGAGTCTATATGTGGGATACCTGCAGAGGAATTAAAAGAAGTTGCAAGATTATATGCCACCTCTGAAAAATCTATTATATTTTGGGGTATGGGAGTTTCCCAGCATGTTCATGGAACAGATAATGCAAGATGTTTAATTTCACTAGCTCTAACCACTGGTCAGATAGGTAGAAATGGTACTGGTCTTCATCCTTTAAGGGGTCAAAATAATGTGCAAGGAGCTTCTGATGCAGGTCTAATTCCTATGGTTTTCCCAGATTACCAATCAGTTGAAAGTCATGATATCCATTCTAAGTACGAAAACTTTTGGAATGTAGAATTAGATAATAAAAAAGGTTTAACAGTTGTTGAAGTTATAAATAAAATTTTGGAGGATGAAATAAAATCAATGTACATCATGGGAGAAAATCCTGCGATGTCTGATCCCGATCAAAATCATGCTCGAGAAGCACTCGCAAAACTTGATCATCTAGTTGTCCAAGATATTTTTATGACTGAAACAGCTTGGCATGCAGATGTAATTTTACCTTCTTCTGCTCATGCAGAAAAAACAGGCACATTCACTAATACTAACCGTCAAGTACAGTTAGGACGACAAGCTGTTCCTCCTCCAGGAGACGCAAGACAAGATTGGTGGATTACTCAAGCAATCGCTCAGAGAATGGGACTTGATTGGAGTTATTTACATCCAAGGGATGTTTTTAATGAGATGGCACAAGTTATGCCCTCCATGAAAAATATCACATACGAGCGCTTAGAGATCGAAGACTCTGTAACATATCCATGCGATGATCCAAATAAACCAGGTAATGAAATTATCTTTAATGAGAAATTTCCAACAGCAAATGGAAGAGGTAAGATTGTTCCTGCAAGACTTATTCCACCTGCGGAATTACCGGATGATGATTTCCCAATGATACTTACGACTGGCCGTCTACTTGAACACTGGCATACTGGGTCTATGACAAGAAGAGCAACTGTTTTAGATCATATTGAACCTGAGGCAATTGTAAGTATGAATAGATGGGATATGAAACGTATGAAAATAGAACCAGGTGATCAAGTCAAAGTAAAAACAAAACGTGGTATGATTGTAATAAAAGTAAGAAGAGATAAGGAAATTCCTGAGGGTATGGTCTTTATCCCTTTCTGTTTTGCCGAAGCTGCTGCTAACGTTTTAACCAATCCTCAATTGGATCCATATGGAAAAATTCCAGAATTCAAATTTAGCGCTGCTAATGTTGAAAGATTGAGCGCTTAGATTAGCTAAAAAGACTTAAAAAAAAATTCAAAGACTCTGATATCGGTAATCCTAACTTCTTGGATGTAATTAAAGTTAATGCAGTAATTAAAATTATTAATAATATGAGAAAATGATAAAATTTAAAATTAGAAATATTTTGAAGATTTTGATTTTCTAAAACCAATATCGACTTACTTTGTTTTTTTTCTAATTTGTTATTTTCTATTTTATGAAAGATTGATAGATCTTCTTTTTTATTTATTTCTTCTTCTTTTACAAAATTACCTTTTTGACTATTATGTAAATTTTCAACAATTTGAGTAATTTTTTTCTCTAAACTTTCAATTTTATAATAAAGATTTTTAAAATCTAAATCATGGTTAATATCTTTTTTTGTTTCTTTAGTTCTTGATATGTTTTCTTTTTCGACTTTTGGGATAAATTCATCATTTTGAAGTTGATTTTTAATTTCGCTGAGGGCCTCAAGAATTCTTTTTGATTTCTCATCACTTAGAACATCTAAATTAACGGTATTTCTACCAAATTGATCAACTTCTGAGTTCATACATATAATTTAATGAAAGAAAATTAATAATCAATGAATGTGGTGCCGGCTGGGGGACTCGAACTCCCGACCTGATGATTACAAATCAACTGCTCTACCAACTGAGCTAAGCCGGCATTTTGTTATTATTTATACTAATATCTCTTAGAAACAATAACTAATTATAAAATATTAACCTTATAATGAAATAAAGTCATTGCTAGAGAGTTTGCAGCATTATAACTATCAATACCTCTTATTTCATCTTGGGGTAGTGAAATAATAAAATCACTATTGTTTAAAATATTTTTTCTAATACCCTTACCTTCATTACCCAAGATGATTACAGTTTTTTTATCAAATCTAAAATCTTTGGTAATTAATTTACCTTTCATATCTAGGGCATAGGTCCAATATCCATTTTTTTTTAAATCTACAAGAGATTTATTTAAATTCTTTGAAATATGGAATTTTAAAATTTCTATAGCACCAGCTGATGTATTCGCTGTTGATCCTGTTATTGGCGCAGATGAGTGTTCAGGAATAATAATCCCATTTACACCTATCAAAAGACAAGTTCTGATAATATTTCCTATATTATTTTGATCAGTTAACTGATCTAGAGCT
>CABYWI010000019.1 GCA_902522585.1 uncultured Alphaproteobacteria bacterium | reverse complement strand
CAAAGTTAATATTAGCGGCCAATAAAATAATCTCAATGCACATTAAAATTAAGATCATATTTCTTCTGTTAAGGAAAAGACCAAAACAGCCAATGATAAAAACAATCAATGATAAAATAAAAAAGTGATTATAAGTAAGGCTACTCATTATAATTAACGCCCTCACCTGACTTAATCTCCACTAATTGAATTCGATCTTTAGAGTATGTTGTATTTTGGCTATCAATATTTTGTCTTTTAATTGATGGACGGTAAACGTGGGTCAAAACAATAGCACCAATCATAGCTAATAAAAGAACAATGCCGCTTAACTGAAAATCAATAAAGTACTTGGTGTATAAAACATTACCTATTTCTTCGGTATTATTAGAAGATCGAACAATTTCGCTTAGATTTGACTTTGAACTTTTAAAGACAGTCAAATAAATGATTTCAGCCAAAATAACACCCGCAAATAATAAAGCTAAAGGAATATATCTTTTAATGTTGAACATTAAGGTGGTTATTTGAATATCCAACATCATCACCACAAATAAAAAAAGAATTGCAACTGCACCGATATAGACTATGGCTAAAATTATCCCTACAAATTCTGCACCAATCATAATAAATAAAAAAGTAGAATTTAAAAAAGCTAAAACCAAAAATAAAACTGAGTTAACAGGATTTTTTGAAAAAATTACTGAAATACATGTCACTATTAAAAAAGATGCAAAAAAATAAAAAGTACCTAAGAGAAACATTATCTAAACTTACTGTCCCTTCGAATATTTTCACTTATTTGCTTTTCCCATATATCTCCATTACGTAGTAACTTTTCTTTATCGTATAAAAGTTCTTCTCTTGTCTCTGTTGCATATTCGAAGTTTGGTCCTTCTACAATCGCATCAACTGGACAAGCCTCCTGACATAGTCCACAATAAATACATTTTGTCATGTCAATGTCATATCGAGTTGTTCTTCGACTCCCATCGGGCTTAGGTTCAGCTTCAATGGTGATAGCTTGTGCAGGACAAACAGCTTCACAAAGCTTACAAGCGATACATCTCTCTTCTCCGTTAGGATATCTTCGAAGCGCGTGTTCACCTCTAAATCTTGGACTCAATGGACCTTTTTGATTGGGATAATTAATGGTCACTTTAGGTTTAAAAAAGTATCTCAATGTTAATGCTAAACCTTTCATTAACTCAAATAAGGTAAATGATTTGATATATTTAGTTATAAAAGACATCAGCTAGGCAATAATCCAAAGTAAAATAAAAATGAAGACGTAATAACAACCCAAATTAAAGTAAAAGGTAAAAATATCTTCCAACCAAGACGCATTAGCTGATCATATCGATAACGTGGAAAAGTTGCTCTCACCCATAAAAATACAAATAAAATCAAAAAAACTTTTAAAGTGAACCAAAAGATCCCAGGAATAGCATTTAAAGGAAAGATGTCTAATGGAGGATACCAACCTCCTAAAAACAAAATAACCGTAAGGGAGCTCATCAAAATCATGTTGGCATACTCCGCTAAGAAAAAGAGGCCAAAGGAAATTGAGGAATATTCAGTAAAGAAACCTGCAACAAGGGTAGCCTCATCTTCAGGTAAATCAAAAGGGAGTCTATTTGTTTCCGCTAAAGCAGAAATAATAAACACCACAAACATTGGCAACAATGGGATGGCAAACCAAAGATTTTTTTGACTTTCCACAATATCAATTAGATTTAGAGAACCTACGCAAATCAAAACTGTGATGATAACAAAGCCAATTGAAACTTCGTAAGAGATCATTTGAGCGGCAGATCGAAGGGCTCCTAAGAAGGGATACTTAGAGTTACTCGCCCATCCTGCAATGATTACACCGTAAACTCCAAAAGAAGAAACAGCAAAGAGATATAAAATCCCAATATTAATGTTTGCTACAACATACGTAGAGCTAACAGGGATAACCGCCCATGCTATTAAACTTAAAATCAAAGTCAACATTGGGGCAAAAATAAATAAAAACTTATTAGAACTTGAAGGAAGTAGGTTTTCTTTTGTAATTAATTTAATAACATCAGCAAAACTTTGAAGGATACCAAACGGACCTACAACGTTTGGACCTTTTCTTAACTGAACTGCGCCAAGAACTTTTCTTTCCAAGTATACAAGCAAGGCAACAGAAACAAGAACCGGAACTACAAAACTAAATATTTTTAAAACTCCAATAAAAATTTCCATTGTCATTGTATCCATGATTATGCTGATTTCTCCAACAAAGGTTTCGAGAGAATTTCCTCAACACATTTAGCCATAGTGATGGAGTTTTTAGAGATCACATCAGCCATATAAAAGTTACTTATTGGGTAAGTAGGTTTACAGCATTCAAACTGGTTATTTTCAGATGTCTCATTAGATTTTTGAACAGAGATAACATTATTCCAAAACAATAGCTCAGGATAATTTTTAGATAACTCTTTTCTTAAATCTTCAAAACTTTCAATTTCATAAGGTAAGGATAATTGGTTAGATAATTCCTTTAAAATAGACCATTCTTCTTTTGCTTGTCCGATTGGATTATGGCATTTTTTAGCCTCTTGTGGTCGCCCTTCAATATTGACAAATGTTCCATATTTTTCAGTATAAAGAGGAGTTGGTAAGACAATATCTGCTTTCATAGCGCCCTCATCACCGTGATGCCCTAAATAAATTTTAAATAAATTTTCGTATTCAGAATTTGCAATAACTTCAGAACCAAAAGAAAGAACGATATCAAAATCTTTTTTGTTGATTGAATTGAGAGGCTGACAATCATTAGATGTTGTGTTCTCTAAAAGAAGATTGCCTATTCTTGATGCATGAGGTGTTAAGAAATTTAAATTGTTTTTCTCCTCAGTAATAATTTTATTCTTGTAAGAGAATTCAAATAAAGCTTTTAGTGTTTTGACATCTTGGATATGTGAAAGGAAACCAGAACCAATTATCATTAAAGGGGTTTTTGATTTTTTTAATGCTTTTTGTAAATTTTCTGAATTTAAATTAGATAAATCTTCACCTAGTTGATGGGTTGGATAGTTTAATTCAAGATTTTCACCAATATTGAATATTTCAGCAAAATTATTATATGCCTTGAAAATTTTATGATTGATGATGGGGGCTTCTATTCTTGGGTTCGTTCCTCCAATAATAATTAAATCAGCATTTTCTATTTCTGTTAAAGGGGTATTGAATCGAATGCTTTCAACGTTATTTTGCAAAATTGCCTGATTGTCGGTTCTGCATTCAACATTATTGTCACCAAAGTTCTTCATAAACTTCTTAATGGCGTATCCTGTCTCAACATCCACCTGATCGCCAATCAAAGATAAAGGTTTTGATTGTTTTAGTTTTTGTTTAAGAGATTTAATAGCATCTGACCAAGATACAGGTTCTAATGTACCGTTCTTTCTAATGTATGGTTGATCTATTCTTTGTTGGTAGTAACCATCATAGTTAAATCGAACTTTATCAGTTATCCATTCTTCATTAATTAAATCATTCGCTCTTGGGGTGACTCGAAGGATTTCTTGAGCACGACTATCAATTCTAATATTGGAGCCAACAGCATCAAAAATATCAATGGAATCTGTTCTTTTTAATTCCCATGGGCGAGCTTTAAATTGATAAGGCTTACTAGTTAGGGCGCCTACTGGACATAAATCAATAACATTTCCAGACAATTCGGATGTGATTGACTGCTCTAAGTAAGTAGTGATTTCAGCATTCTCACCTCTACCTAACATTCCGAGTTCAGGGACACCCGCAACCTCTGTTGCGAAACGAACACAACGTGTGCAATGAATACATCTTGTCATTATTGTGTTAACTAGTGGGCCCATATTTTTATTATCAACTGCTCTTTTATTTTCTTGATAACGAGATCTATCAAAACCGTAGTACATTGCTTGGTCTTGAAGATCACACTCTCCACCTTGATCGCAAATGGGACAATCCAGTGGATGATTAATTAATAGAAACTCCATAACACCTTTGCGTCCAGCATTAACTTTATCTGAATTAGTGATTATGGACATCCCATCCATTAAAGGCATAGTGCAAGAAGAAACTAGCTTTGGTGCTTTTTCAATTTCCACCAGACACATTCGACAATTACCTGCAATTGATAATTTATCGTGATAACAAAATCTTGGTATTTCTTCGCCCACGATTTCACAAGCTTGCATTACCGTTAAGTTTTTATCAACTTGAATTTCTTTATTGTTGATTTTGATATTAATTAATGATTCTTCACTCATGATGCTTTTCTTTTTTGATTATATTTTTTTAATAATTCTGGTTTGAAATTTTTAATTAATCCCTGGATAGGCCAAGCCGCAGCATCGCCTAGTGCACATATAGTGTGACCTTCAATTTGTTTAGTAACATTTTCAAGTAACTCGAGCTGCTCAGGTGATATATCTCCTCTTACAAGTTTTTGCATCATCCTAAACATCCATCCTGTACCCTCTCGACAAGGAGTGCACTGACCACAACTTTCATGTTTATAAAAGTGAGCAAATCTTTCGATGACTTGTGTGATGTCATTATTTTTATTTACAACAATAACACCTGCGGTACCTAAACCGGAACCATTAGACCTAAGATCATCAAAATTCATCAAAACTGTTTCGCAAACATCTTTTGAAAGCATTGGAGTACTGGAACCACCAGGGATAATTGCCTTTAAATTATTCCATCCACCTTCTACTCCACCTGCATGTTTTTCTATTAATTCTTTTAAAGGAATTCCCATAGCTTCTTCTACGGTGCAAGGATTATTTACATTTCCAGATATGCAAAATACTTTTGTACCAGTATTGTTCTCAGCACCTATTGATTTAAACCAGTCAGATCCCCTTCTTAAAATGGTTGGAACAACTGCTATTGACTCAACATTGTTAATGGTAGTCGGCATACCATAGAGTCCAGCACCTGCAGGAAAAGGAGGTTTCAATCTCGGCTGACCTTTTTTCCCCTCTAAGCTCTCTAATAAAGCTGTTTCTTCTCCACAAATATAAGCTCCCGCTCCTCGATGGACATAAAGATCAAAATCATAACCGCTTCCACAGGCATTTTTTCCTATAAGATTGTTATCGTAAGCTTCAGCAATTGCTTTTTCTAATTGGACATATTCGTGATGATATTCACCTCTAATATATATGTAACACTTAGTAGCTTGAATAGCGTAAGAAGCTATTAAACATCCTTCGATCAAAGTATGAGGATCATTTCTAATAATCTCTCGATCTTTACAAGTGCCTGGTTCAGACTCATCTGCATTAACAACTAAATAATGCTGTTTGCCAGTATCCTTTGGCATAAAAGACCATTTTAATCCTGTAGAAAAACCAGCTCCGCCTCTTCCTCGAAGCTGACTAGATTTAACCAAATCAATAACATCATTTTGACTTTTAGATAAAATTTCTTTGGTATTAGACCAAGAACCTCTTTTTTTGGCGCCCTCTAAAAAGGCATCTTCAAATCCATGTAAATTTTGAAAAATTTTATCTTGATTGCTAAGCATTTTCTGAACTCTTTCTTCCCTTTTGAGAGCCAATTTTATTTGGAATATTATTTTTAATATTTTCTATAATTTGTTTTGTCGACTCTTGATCGAGGTCTTCATAAAAATCATTGTTGATTTGAATCATAGGTCCATTTGAACAGGCACCTAAGCACTCAACTTCCACAACGGTAAATAAACTATCTTCACTAGTTTCATTAATTGCACATTTAGTTTCTTTGCAGATCGTATCAGTGATTTTATCTGAACCTCTTAACCAACATGGTGAAGTTCGACAAACTTGAATTAAATTTTTTCCAACAGGTTGAGAATTATACATTGAGTAGAAGGATGCTACTTCGGTAACTCTTATCTTTGGCATTTGAAGTGTTTCTGCAATCGCCTCAATACATTCAATGCTAACCCAATTTTTATTTTGTTCTTGAGCTAAGTACAGTAAGGGCATAACTGCGCTTTGCTTGCGTTCTTTAGGATATTTAGAAATAATTTTTTTTATTTCTTTTAAATTTTCTTTAGACCATTCAAATTTTTCACCTGAACGAATAAAATTATTTGATAAACCTGGATGATTGCCGCTCATCGATCAATTTCTCCAAAAACAATATCAAGACTGCCCAAAATGGAAGGTAAATCGGCTAGCTGATGCCCTTGGGATAAGAAATGTAATGCTTGAAGATGAGGAAAGCCTGGAGCTCTAAGTTTACATCTATATGGTTTAGAACTTCCGTCTGATACAAGGACAACACCAAATTCACCTTTGGGGGCCTCAACCGATCTATAAGTAATGCCTTCAGGTACACGATAACCCTCAGTAAAGAGTTTAAAGTGATGGATAATGGCTTCCATTGAGTTTTTCATTTCAGATCTTTTTGGAGGAGTGATTTTATTATCTTCGATCATGACGGCACCTTTAGGGATTTGATTTATACATTGAAGAATTATTTTTACAGACTCCCTCATTTCTTCCATGCGTACCAAATAACGATCATAAGTATCTCCTGTTTTTCCCACTGGGATAGAAAAATTAACTTTGTCATAAACATCATAAGGTTGAGATTTTCTTAAATCCCACGCAACACCACTTGCACGTAGAACAGGACCACTACAGCTTAATCTTACAGCATCTTCTTTGTTCAAAATTCCTATATCAACTGAGCGTTGTTTGAAAATTCTATTTTCTGTTAGTAGTTCTTCGAGAGTATCAACAAACTTTGGAAAATTTTCAAAATAAACTTTCATTTTTTCCAAAAGACCATCAGGTAAATCTTGATGAACGCCTCCTGGCCTAAAATAAGCAGCATGGAAACGAGCGCCAGAAACAGCCTCATGAAACTCCAACATTTTTTCTCTTTCCTCAAATGCCCATAGCATTGGTGTCGCTGCACCAATATCCATGGCAAATGCAGGAATATTAAGTAAGTGATTTAAAATTCTGGTTACTTCAGCAAACATTACACGAATATATTGTGCCCTTTTAGGTGCTTGAATATTTAAAAGATCTTCTACCGCAATTGCAAAAGCATGCTCTTGACACATTGGTGATACATAATCGAGTCGATCAAAATACGGGATAGCTTGAGTATAAGTTTTTTGTTCAATGAGTTTTTCTGTGCCGCGATGTAATAATCCAATATGAGGTTCTGCTTTATTAACGACTTCACCCTCAAGTTGGACAAGTAATCGAAGAACTCCGTGTGCAGCTGGGTGTTGTGGGCCAAAGTTTAGAGTTACAGGTTTAAAATTTTCAGACATTATTTTTTCAATTCTTCTTGGATAGTTTCTTTCATGCCCTCCCAAGGGCTTTCATTATCAAAGTCTCTAAACTCTTGTTTTAAGCTGACTGGTTCATAGACAACTTTTTTCAGATTTTCATCGTAGCGAACCTCTTCATAACCAGTTAAGGGAAAATCTTTTCTTAAAGGATGTCCTTGAAAATTGTAGTCATTCATTAATCTTTGAAGGTTGGGATGATTTTTAAATTTAATACCGAAAAGGTCATAACACTCCCTTTCATACCAATCAGCAGCCTCAAAAATTTGTGTAATAGAGTCGGTATTTAAATCTTCTTCGGAAATATTTGTAAAAACGAATAGCCTTTTATTAAACTTTAAACTCAAGAAGGTATAAATAAGTGTATAGCGCTCATTAG
This sequence comes from uncultured Alphaproteobacteria bacterium, assembly GCA_902522585.1. Lineage (GTDB taxonomy): Bacteria > Pseudomonadota > Alphaproteobacteria > HIMB59 > HIMB59 > HIMB59. Next base: position 9,427 of record CABYWI010000019.1, on the reverse strand, counting down.
AGTATGCTGTTTTTGAGAGAATATTATCAGTGGCAGTGATATCGACTAATTGCTCATAAAGTAATTCATCATCTTCTTTTACTTTTTGAACCACTTCTAGTATCGACTCTTTATTAACTAAAATGTTGTCAACACCAGAGCGAATAGGAAAATGAAAATTACCTACTGAATATTTTTGAAGTAAACTGGAAGACAAAAGTTACCTATAAATCTTTCTTTTCTTTTTAATCTTGTCCTGCAATTGCATGATGCCATAAAGTAATGCCTCTGCAGTAGGAGGGCAGCCGGGAACATAAATATCAACTGGAACAATACGATCACACCCACGAACTACGGAGTAAGAATAATGGTAGTAACCTCCCCCATTTGCACAAGAACCCATGGAAATAACCCATCTTGGTTCAGGCATTTGGTCATAAACTTTTCGAAGGGCAGATGCCATTTTATTAGTTAGGGTTCCAGCAACGATCATCACATCTGATTGTCTTGGTGAACCTCTTGGAATTACACCTAATCGATCTAAATCATAACGACTCATATAAGAATGCATCATTTCTACGCCACAACAAGCAAGACCAAAGGTCATTGGCCACAATGAACCTGAACGTGCCCAATTAATTAAATTTTCAAAAGAGGCAGTGACAAAACCTTTTTTTTCAAATACCTCATCGATATTTAAAGATGAATTATGTTCGATTTTTACTCCCAGTCTAATGCCCCATTCTTCCACTCATATATAAATCCAACAGTAAGAATAAATAAGAAAAACATCATTGAGTAAAAACCCAATGCACCAATATTTTTTAAACTAACCGCCCATGGAAATAAAAATGCGATTTCTAGATCAAAAATAATAAAAAGAATTGATACAAGGTAGAACTTTACGTCGAACTTAGAGCGAGCATCATCAAAAGCTTCAAATCCACATTCGTATGCAGAGAGTTTTTCTGAGTCAGGTGAACTAGGTGATAAAATTTTAGAAAGCAAATACATTGCTAAAGCCATACCCGCACCAATGACAATAAAAATCAAAATTAAAATGTAATCCACACTGTACATAAAAGTATTAATTTAATTAAAAATATAGCTTTAACTATTAATAAAATGACGCAACAGGGGGCATTTTTAAAATACTAAAAGTGGCGGGAGCGACGGGACTCGAACCCGCGACCTCCTGCGTGACAGGCAGGCGTTCTAACCAAACTGAACTACACCCCCGATTAATATCGAATGGTGGGCGATGACGGACTCGAACCGCCGACCCTCTCGGTGTAAACGAGATGCTCTACCAACTGAGCTAATCGCCCTATCTAATTCTAAAATTAGACTGTGGACTTTATTAGTTCTTTAAGCTGTTTTCCAGCAAGAAATTTTGGCTTTTTTGATGCAGGAATTTGAATTGACTCTCCCGTACGTGGGTTTCTACCAGTTTTAGCTTTTGTATTCGCTACTTTAAAAGTACCAAAACCAGCAATCTTCACGTCACCACCAGCCTTCAATGTATTTGTGATAATATCAAATAAACTTTCTACAGCCTTAGTTGCATCTGATTTACCTACGTTATTTTTTGAACTGTATTCAGCAATGAGTTCATTTTTATTCATACCGAACCTCCTTAGTGATTCTATTAGTTAATTGTAGTAAGAAAAAGGTACGAAAATCAACAATAATATACTAGTTAACAAACGATTTTTCTTGATTTTGCTGGCTTTTTTGCTTCATGGACTCACTCACGATGTGTCTCCAATCCAATTTTTTATTGATTTTACTTATTTTTCCATCCAAAGAGATATCAAGAACCTCTCTTGCAAACTCAACTTTTTTAATCTTTAACTTATTTTGAATATCTTTTTGTATCTCAATTAAGTCTTTTTCATTTTCTTTTGGAATTATAACAGTTTTTATTCCATAACGAATTGCAGCTAATAATTTTTCTTTTAAACCACCTATTGGAAGCACTCTACCCTTAAGAGTAATTTCACCGGTCATCGCCACATCTCTTTTAATCTTTATTTCAGTTAAAGAGGAAATAAGAGAAGTAAAAATAGTTATACCTGCACTCGGTCCATCTTTTGGAATGGCACCTTCAGGAACATGTAAATGAATATCTATTTTATCAAAAACCTTAGGATTGACCCCAAACTCAACAGAGTTAGATTTGATGTATCCAAGTGCTGCAGTAATAGACTCTTTCATCACATCGCCTAATTTACCTGTGGCATGGATCATTCCTTTTCCTGATGAAAGATTAACTTCAATATTAAGTATATCTCCTCCTACTTGAGTCCAAGCTAGACCATTAGTTATACCCACTAAATTTTTCTTTTCTAAAACACTATCTTTGAACTTTTCTGGTCCTAAAAACTTTTTAAGAGATTTGTCATCAAAGATAAAAGGTTTTTTTGATCGAGATTTAGTTTTTTCTAATTGGAAAACTAATTTTCTAAAAAGCTTATCAAAAACTTTTTCAAGACCGCGAACACCAGATTCTCGAGTATAATGTCTAACAACTTTTGTGATAGATGCTCGATCTAATTTAAATTCTGAGGTCTTTAATATATTCTTATTCATCTTTCTGGGAATTAAATATTTTTTTGCGATTTCAATTTTTTCTTTTTCTGTATATCCAGAGACTTCTATTACCTCTAAACGATCTAATAGTGGGCTTGGGATATTATAGGTGTTGCCTGTACAGATAAACATGACATTTGATAAATCATAATCAACTTCCAAATAATGATCATTGAAAGTATGATTCTGCTCAGGATCTAAAACTTCTAAAAGAGCTGAAGATGGGTCACCTCTCCAGTCATTTCCTAGTTTGTCGATTTCATCCAAAAGTATGATAGGATTAGATGTTTTAGTCTTTTTCATAGCTTGAATAAATCTTCCAGGCATAGATCCGATGTAAGTTCTTCTGTGACCTCTGATTTCAGCTTCATCTCGAATACCACCCAATGAAATTTTTGCAAACTCTCTACCTGTTGCTCGAGCTATTGATCTTCCAAGTGATGTCTTACCTACACCCGGGGGTCCAACAAAACATAAAATAGTTCCTGTTGCTTTTTTGGAGCGTTTTTTAACAGCTAAAAACTCTAAAATTCTTTCTTTAACCTTTTCAAGACCATAATGATCTTGATTGAGTATCTTTTCAGCGCCTGCTATGTCATTAACTTCTTTTGAAAATGTCTCCCATGGGATATCTAATAACCATTCAAGATAATTTCTAATTACAGAAGCTTCAGCTGACATTGGGCTCATGGATTTTAGCTTTTTAAATTCATTTAGAGCTTTGTCTTTTGCTTCTTTTGATAATTTTACCTCATTAATCTTTTTTTCAATTTCGGTGTATTCGTTAGAACCATCTTCGCCATCACCTAATTCCTTTTGAATAGCCTTCATTTGCTCATTTAGATAATACTCACGCTGAGTTTTTTCCATTTGGCGTTTGACACGATTTTTGATTTTCTTTTCTAGAGCAGAAAAATTAAGTTCTTTTGAAAAGAAGTTCAAAAGATTTTGAATTTTTTTGTTTATATCTGTTATTTCTAAATTTTTTTGTTTTTCTTCAATGCTGACATTTAAATTATAATAAACATTATCAATAAATTGATGAGGTTCGTCTATATTAAGAAGTCCCTCAAGGATATCATTATTGTTACCAATATTTTGGATATAGTTTTGAAATTCATTTTTTAAAACCCTCAATGAAGCCTTCAATTCAACAGAATTCTTTTTACTGATCACTACAGGTTCAATTTTAGCTGTAAGGAAATTGTTTGTAGCTTTGACAGCTGATTTTATTTTTACGATTTCTAAACCTTCAGTTAATACTTTATAAGTATTATCAGGAAGCTTTAAAAATTGGATAATTTTGGATTTTACACCGTAAGCATATATATCGTTAACTTGAGGGTCATCAGTAGTAGGTTCCTTTTGGGTGAATAAATAAATAATTTTTTCGTTATTGTTCATCGCAAAGTTAATAGCGTCAATAGATTTTGCTCGACCAACAAACAAAGGTGAGGTTATTGAGGGATATACGACTAAGTCTCTGAGAGGTAAAATAGGCCCAATGATTTGATTTTCCATACTATAAAGATAGTGAGGAATTTCTAATTTTCACCTACTTTTTTTTTAATTTTTACTTTTTCTTTGTAAACAATAATTGGCTTGTTTATTAAGACCGCATCCTTATTTAAGACAACCTTATCCACAGAATCTTTATCTGGTATTTCATACATACATTCCAACAAAAGTTTTTCCATAATCGATCTAAGACCTCTAGCTCCTATTTTTTTATCAACGGCGAATTGGGCTATTTGTTCACGTCCATCCTCAGTTATTTCAAATTCCACACCTTCAAAAGAGAAGAGAGCTTTATATTGTTTTGAAATAGCATTTTTGGGTTTAGTTAAAATTTCTTTTAAATCATTTAACTTAAGTTCATCTAAACTTGCACTTACAGGGAGTCTTCCAACTAATTCTGGGATGAGACCAAATTTAATTAAGTCATCATTTTCTAATTGTGAAGTCATGGGAGTATCTTGTTTAATAGATTTGTTGAATCCAATAGACTTTTTATTAATTCTATTTTTGATAATTTTATCAATACCTTCGAAGGCACCGCCACAAACAAATAAAATATTTTTGGTATCTACTTGGAGAAATTCTTGCTGAGGATGTTTTCTACCACCTTGAGGAGGGACACTTGCTGTAGTTCCCTCAATAATTTTTAATAGTGCCTGTTGCACCCCCTCTCCTGATACATCTCGAGTAATTGAAGGGTTTTCACTTTTTCTTCCGACCTTATCTATCTCATCTATGTAAACAATACCTTTTTGTGCTAAACTAACATCATAATCACACTGTTGAAGTAATCTTAAAATTATATTTTCAACATCCTCTCCAACATAGCCGGCCTCAGTTAAAGTCGTAGCATCGGCAATAGTAAAAGGAACGTTTAAAAATTTTGCAAGAGTTTGGGCAAGTAAAGTTTTGCCACAACCCGTCGGACCAATTAACAGAATATTTGATTTTGAAATTTCAATATCCTTAGAGGGGTTTTGAACTCTTTTGTAATGGTTATAAACAGAGACAGATAAAATTTTCTTCGCATGATCTTGTCCAATAATATGATCATCTAAATAATCAAAAATTTCACTTGGTTTTGGAATTTCAAAACTTTTTTTTGTATCAATTTTATCGTCCTCAACAAGGATATCCTTACAGAGAACTACACACTCATTGCAAATATAAACATTTGGACCTGCAATTAATTTCTTAACTTCTTCTTGGCTTTTCCCACAAAAAGAGCAGGATATTTTTTTATTTGAGCTTCCAGCTGAGGTAATTTTATCTTCTGCCATTATTTATCCTCTCTGTTAGTAATGACTTTGTCAATCAATCCAAATTTGAGAGCTTCCTCAGGATCAAAAAATCTATCCCTTTCCATTGCTTTTTCAATTTCGTTAATACTAATACTAGTATGTTTTTGATAAATTTCATTGAGTCTTTTTTTAGTTTTTAAGATTTCTTCAGCATGAATTTTAATATCAGTTGCTTGACCTGAAAATCCACCAGAGGGTTGATGTATCATAATTTTTGCATGAGGGAGAGCATATCGATGACCTGATTTTCCTGAGGCTAAAATTAAAGAACCAGCAGATGAAGCTTGACCAATACAAACAGTATGGACTGGGCATCGGATATACTGAATAGTGTCATACATAGCTAATCCAGCAGTCACTAAACCACCAGGTGAATTTATGTAAAGACTGATTGACTCTTCAGGGTTTTCAGACTCTAAGAAAAGTAATTGTGCACAAATTAAAGATGCGGTTTGATCATCAATTGGGCCCGTTAGAAATATAATTCTCTCTCTAAGTAAACGGGAGAAGATGTCAAAAGATCTTTCCCCTTTACCAGATTGTTCAATGACTATGGGAACTAGGTTCATGATTTTGAGATCCTTTTTTCATCATTTCATCTAAGCTTAGCTTAGTTTCTTTAATTTTAAAAGTTTTCATGGAGTGGTCAGCTATTTTATTTCTTATAAGAGTGCCATAAGCTGTTTCAGCAGCTCTCTGGTCTACTTTTTCTCCATAATATTTTTGAATGTGCTCTTGAAGTTCTTTTTGATCGACTTTTACTTCTAGATATTTAATCAATTCAGAAAAAATTAGATCTTTTTGAATATTGTCACTTGTCATCTTTTTTAGATTATCTACTCGCTCTTTGTGCTCGTCTTTAATAGCAGCAATATCGACTTGATATTTTCTTTTTAGTTCCAAATTTACGACTTCGTCATGGATGTCTATTTTCTTTTTTTCAGAAAGAACTTTAAGGAGACTCTCAATAAAAAACTCTTTTTGGAGATAGTTCATATCTTCATTCAATTTTTCAGATATTTTAGCGTTTAAATCTTTAACGGAATCTAGTTTTAAAATTTTAATCAGCTCTTCATCGTTTTTTGGATAGATCTTTTTATTGATATCTTTAATTTTTCCATCAATTTGAACATCTTTTGTAGTAATTGAAAAATCAGATTTGTTTTTAACTTTTACGAGAACTTTTTTTAAATCTAAGAATGTTTGTTCTTTTGTTTGAGTATTTAGGTCAATACGAACTTCTTTTTGAGAAAAGATTTTTTTTTGCTCTTCTTCAAAATTAGTAACTTCAAAATCAATGACTGAATTTTCATCTGACTCTTCAACGGACTCTAAAGAGTAATATTCTTTTCTTACCTTTTCTCTGAATTCATTAATATCTTTTTCTTTTACTTCTGCAGTGATTTTTTCAATTTCTGAATCTTTAAGATCTTCTATTTTTAATTCAGGTCTTAAAAAGTAAGATAAAGAAAAATTATAATTATCTTTAAATTCTATTTCAGGTTGAATTAAAGATTGTAACTTTTCCTTTTCACCAATTTCAGCAATATTTTTAGATATCTCTTCATTTAAAACTTCATTTTCTACTTCTTGGCCAATTTTAGATTTGATGATATTTAAAGGGACTTTTCCTTTGCGAAAACCTGCTATTTCAAAGGTGGGTTGTTTTTCAGTAATCTTTTGATCGATAATTTTAGTTATAGCGTCTTGATCTAGAGATACCTCAAATGAGGATTTATGATTTTTTGTTTCTATGTTTTTATATTGCATATTATTTCAGTTTTTTGGTGCGCCAGGAGGGACTTGAACCCCCACGAGTTGCCTCGCTGGTACCTAAAACCAGTGCGTCTACCATTCCGCCACTGGCGCTTATAAAGTTGGGGCGAGTAAGGGGACTTGAACCCCCGACCTCCGGTACCACAAACCGGCGCTCTAACCAGCTGAGCTACACCCGCCAAAAATTAGCATTAATTTATAGTATAGATATTATGCAAATTAAACATTATATTTGGGATCCGTAGTATGAAAAAAATTGAAGCAATTATTAAACCCTTTAAGCTCGAGGATGTAAAGGATGCTTTGGGCGAAATTGGTCTAAGTGGACTGACCGTCTCAGAAGTTAAAGGTTTTGGTAGACAAAAAGGCCATACAGAACTATATCGTGGTGCTGAATATGTGGTAGATTTTCTGCCAAAAGTAAAAGTCGAACTAGTAGTTGATGATAAAAAATATAAAGAAGCAATTGATGTCATTATTAAACAAGCCAATACAGGTAAAATTGGAGATGGCAAAATCTTTGTATATGAAGTTAGTGAAGCTATTAGAATTCGTACTGGTGAAAAAGGCAAAGACGCAGTATAGCTTTATCTATCACACTACCATAAAAAATTTAGGAGTATTTTAATATGGATAAAAAATCATTACAAAAACTTATTGACGAAAAAGGTATCCAGTATATTGACTTTCGTTTTACAGACCCATTAGGGACTTGGCATCACTTTTCAGTTCATATCAACACATTTGAAATGGACGTATTTGAAGAAGGTGTAGGTTTTGACGGTTCTTCAATTAGATGTTTTCAATCTATCGAAGCAAGTGACATGATCTTAATCCCTGATGCTGGAACTGCTTTCGTAGATCCTTTTTTTGCAGATCCAACATTAGTTTTAATTTGTGATATTCAAGATCCTATCACTGGCCAAAAATATGACAAAGACCCAAGATATGTTGCTAAAAAAGCAGAAGAATATGTAAAGTCATCTGGTATTGGTGATAGTATTTTCTTTGGTGCCGAAGCAGAGTTTTTCTTATTTAATGATGTCAGAATATCAACAGATCCAAGTAATTCTTTCTTCTCAGTTGACTCTGGTGAAGCTATTTGGAACAAAGGTTCAGATGAAAGACCTAATTTAGGCTATCATGTAAGAAATAAAGGAGGTTACTTCCCTTGCCCACCACATGACACAATGCAAGACGTTAGATCAGAAATGGTCAACCACATGGTTTCTATTGGAATGAATGTTGAAGCACAACATCATGAGGTAGCAACTGCTGGTCAACAAGAAATCGATTTAAGATTTGATACTTTACTTTCTCACGCTGACGATCTTCAGAAGTACAAGTATGTTGTAAGAAATACTGCTAAGAGCAATGGACTATCTGCAACATTTATGCCTAAACCTTTATCAAATGACAATGGTTCTGGTATGCACTGCCACCAAAGTATTTGGTCAAATGGCAAGCCAATTTTCTATGCAGACAGCGGTTATGCAAACTTAAGCGATGAAGCGAAGTTTTATATTGGAGGTCTGTTAAAGCATGCTCCATCTTTGCTTGCTTTCACAAACCCAACAATTAACTCATTTAAGAGATTAGTTCCTGGATATGAAGCACCTGTGAAACTAGCTTATTCTAACAGAAACAGAAGTGCTATCTGTCGTATTCCTGCCTACTCTCCTTCTCCAAAAGCAAAAAGAGTGGAGTTTAGATGTCCAGATGCTACAGCTAATCCGTATTTAGCTTTCTCTGCTATGGTAATGGCTGGTTTAGATGGTATCAAGAATAGAATTGATCCAGGAGAACCAATGGATAAAAATCTTTATGATTTACCACCTGAAGAGCAAGCTAAAGTAAAAGAAGTTCCATCTTCTCTTGAAGAATCGGTCAATAATTTAGAAGCTAATCATGACTATCTTCTTGAAGGAAACGTATTTACCAAAGACTTAATCGAGTCTTATATTGAATATAAAAGAGAAGAAGAGATCGAACCAAACAAACTCCTAGTTACTCCTAAAGAGTACGATCTCTACTACGATTATTAATCTATAATTTTTAACAGCTCATCTAAAGATTGACTTAAATCAATCTTAGTTGAGCTGTTATATAAATTCTCTTTCACAAGTTCTTCATTAAAAGTTTTAAATTTTCCCTTTAAAGGAAACTCTTCTTTGTTAAAAATAAATATTTCATAAGAAATTTTATAAAGCTGAACTAAATCTTTGAAATTTTCTTTTGGATTTTTTAAATCAACCATTTTT
>CABYWI010000018.1 GCA_902522585.1 uncultured Alphaproteobacteria bacterium | reverse complement strand
ATGGATATTTTGAAGTCAAAAACTGAAGTCAAAGACCGATTGAGTAAAGAAGTCATACAACCCATTCATTTATTAAGAGTAAATGGTTATGGTTCAATTTTGTATAAATGTGCTTGTGGCCAAGAGCACGATTTAAATGGAAAAGATGTAAAACGTGTAGCTTCAGCAAAATCATTTAAGGTTTTGCTCAAATGTCAAAATGAATATTACACTATGATAAGAATTGAGGGTTTTTTTAGAAAAAAAGCTATCTCTGAATATGGTTTTCATGAAAGCTCGAGAGGAAAATGAAAATAGTAATATTTCAACCTAAATATTAAAAATTATCTAAGTATCGAAAGTAAATTAACTAAATTTGAAGCCTAAGTTCACTGAAGTATTTTGCTAATTTTTTTCCCGCTAACCAAGCATCCTGCATACTAGGGCCTTGGCACCAATCCCCTAGGGCATATAAGCGATGATCAATTGACTCGATAAAGTTTTTATTTGATAATTCCAGTAAGCTTTTTTTACAATAAGAATATCTCCATCGATGAGATTTTTTATATATCGCTTTTGAAGAAGAACCAAAAAATTTTTTAATTTTATCAATGACATAGTCCTCTAAAACATAGTTTTCAATATTATAATATTCTTTAGTCCATTCTGCTCTCATATTGATCACCCAACATTCCTCATTAAAAAACTCATGTTTAAAATTTTGATTCATTAAAAAACTTATTTCTTTATTTAGGTGGTATCCAAACTGAAAAGGCGACCCTAATCGTTTATCAAAAGAAAGCATAATAGTCCAAATAGAGTCAAAGTTTAGAGTGGGAATATTTTCATAATCAATAAAGTCTTCAAGTAAATTTTTTGATTGTTCAAAAGGAATACAAGTAAAAATAAAATCATAAGGACCAAATTCTTTATCATCAGTTAGTAAAAAATATTCATGGTTGCGTGATTCAATTTTTTTTATATGGGTAGAAAATTCTGTTGGGTATCTTAATTTTTTGTGAAATTCGAGAGGAATTGACTCAATTCCCTTTTGCCCCACGATAATTCTTTTTTCCTCAATAGGTGATTGGTTTTGTATGTTAGAACAAAAAGCTCCATTTAAGATTTTTGTAGCTCCAATTTTTTCTAGATATTCGTTGAATCCAATAATGCCATGGTCCTCCTTTATATAATGAGCACCATGATCAAAGGCATAGTCTTGATGTCTTCTTGTACTAATACGACCTCCAGGCCTCCATGATTTTTCAAAAAAAGTTATATCTAAACTAGGAAGGTGGTGAACTAAAGATAATGCACTTAGACCGGTTCCTATAACGGCAATCTTTTTCAAATTTATTATTTTTTCTTAGAATTTTTCGAAGGTATTTCGTCAACATCCTCGAAAGGTCGTAAAATTGGAACATATCTTAAGCGAAGAATAACAACTGCTAAGGCAACTAACACAATTGCACCAGCTTCGTAGAGTAATAACTCTGGATTAGAGTCTTTTCCTTGAAGAATGATCAGTCGAGATAGGGCAGTTATGGCAATAAACAAAGGATAAGTCATACGAACTCGATTTGAGATCATATAAACTCTTACCATCCCAATAACCTCAACGTAAATAAACAGCAATAAAAGATCCGCAAGTTCAACATATTGAGCATCGATCATTTTGAGAATTTCAAAAAGAATGGCTGTAATTGTTGATACTAAAATTATTAATATGACAGCTTTTTCAATAAAACTGACAAAGTTTCCTACAGTGTCTTTCATTACCAATTAATCATATCAATTTGTTTGGAATCTAGAAAGGTATTTGTCTTCGAGAATGGTTTGCTTCCAAAAAAACCGCGATGAGCGGATAAAGGAGAGGGGTGAGGGGCATTCAAAATTAAATGTCTATTCGAATCTATTAACTCTTTTTTACTTTGTGCAAAAGACCCCCAAAGAATGAAAACTATATTTTCTCTAGATTTGCTAATAACAGAAATTACTTTATCAGTAAAAATATCCCATCCTAGTTTTTGGTGTGATAAGGGCCTTGATCTCTCAACAGTAAGAGTGGTGTTTAATAAAAAAACGCCTTGCTTCGCCCAATGCTCTAAATTTCCATTAGAAAAGTCAATTTTTTTGCCAATGTCATCTTCTAACTCTTTGAAAATATTAATCAAAGAGGGTGGTGGTTTAATTGAGTATGGAACAGAAAAGCATAGGCCATGCGCTTGATTAGGACCATGATAGGGATCTTGACCTAAGATAACAACTTTTACTTGATCTAGGGGGGTAAGGTTAAAAGCTTTAAAAATAAACTTTCCTGGAGGGTAGAAGGGAATATTATTTTTTTTTAACTCTAAAAGTTTTTTTTTGATAAGTGCCATATATTCTTTTTGAAACTCATCTTTTAAATGACTTAACCAAGAAGGGTGAAGTTGAATGGTGGAAGTATCCATTCGAATTTTTACTAATTTAAAGTAGCGTCTTTACTGCGACCGTATTTTTCAAGTTTATAAATAATTTTTTCCTTGAGCTCATGATTTTCCTCAAGAGCCATCACAAGAGCTTGAGTGTAGAAAAAGCATGCTGCTTCTATATCTGCTTTATTTTCGAAATAGTTAGCAGCCTCATAATACAAAGAGCAAACTTTATCCATTTGCTTTTTTTGATAAGCTTCAGTGATATCTAAATCTAATTGAGAAAACTCATTCATTGAGTTTTCAAAGTAACACATTTCGTTCAAACACCAAGAGTAAAATCCCTTAGTCATAAAAATTTAAAAATTATCTTTGGCTTTTCGCATTTGTCTAAAAACTTCAATAGGATCAGTGCTTTTATAGAGTTTTTGAAAATATTCATAATCACATTGAAGAAAAGGATTACATTTTAACTGATCAAATAATTTAGTAGGGATGGTAGGTCGATGTTCTTTTTCTTGGTGTTCCACCCAATTAGCATACTTTTGCAAGTCTTCATTTTTGGGATTAATGCTTAATGCGAATTTTACATTACTTAATGTATATTCATGACCACAATAGATTGTAGTATCTTCTGGAAGTTGTTTGACTTTAGATAAGCTTTCACAGAAAACTTCTGGTGTTCCTTCAAACATTCGACCACAACCAATACTAAATAAGGTATCACCTGAAAAAAGAATATTACTGTCAGGCATAAAATAATTTACGTGTTGTAAGGTGTGACCAGGGGTATGAATAACTTTAAATTTATTTTGATGTATTTCGAAAACTTCTCCATCTTTAACTTTAAGATCTGGTTGAGGAATTTTTTCATCGTTTTCGTATCCAATGACAATTGATTGAAATTTATTTTTTAAATCTTGAACAGCGGCTACATGATCTTCATGGTGATGGGTAAGCAAAATATGCGATGCTTTACAGTCATTTAATTCCAGTATTTTGAGACACATCTCTAAATCTGATGGATCAACTAAAATTCCCTTAGTAGCATGAGGGTTCTTAATTAGATAGCCATAATTGTCATCCAATTGAGGAAATAAATAAATATTGGGTTTTAGCATTGCAATGGAATGTTAGGTAAATCTCGATAAAATACAACTATGGATATTAACGCATCTTATATCTACAGTTTTTATCAATCTTCTCTTGGAAGAATTGTGAAAAGGACGGTTCGTCAAAGAATTACATCCGTTCTAAAGGATATTTCAAACCAATCTGTATGTGGTTATGGATATACAAGTCCTTATCTTTCTTTTTTAAAAAAGAGTCATGCAAATTTGAATATTACTTCTCTTATTCCTAATTTTTTAGATGGAACAAATACTGAAAAATATGATTTTGATGAAAAAACTATTCATGAATACTTTTTACCATTAGAACCTAGTTCAGTTGATTTAGTGGTATCTACACATCTATTAGAGTTTGTGGAGAAACCTTTAAGTAGTATTGAGGAAATATGGCGGATTTTAAAGCCCAACGGATATTTTATTGGTTTGGTTCCAAGAAGATCTGGACTTTGGACTCGTTATGATAATAACCCTTTTGGGCATGGTCGCTCTTATTCAACTACTCAATTTAAAAGATTAATTAAAGATTACTTGATCTTAGATCAAAAAAAATCTTTTCTATATTTTCCCCCTTGGCATCATTATGCTAATTATAAATTCCATCAAACTATTGAAACAGTATGTGATTGCATATTTCCTTATATGGGAGGTTTGATGATCTGTGTTTGTAAAAAAATAGTTTATGCAACTAATAAATCTAAATCAAAAAAAATTCCAATAAAAAATATAGTAGCTACTTAATAGTTTAATACTTTAAATATAAAATTTTAGTCTATAAGTTTAAGTCTTGTTAGATTTTAGTTATTATTTTATCGTATCATTTTGTATTCTTTTGTTTGCAATTTCAAAATCTGGATTTTCTGGGGGTGGATTGGCTTTAATTTCCGTTACTGTTCTATCAATTACTTATGGCCCCTTAACTGCGATTGCTATTTTGATGCCTATGCTGATCATATGTGATGCTATAGCTGCATTTCTTAATCGAAAATATTATGACCACGGTCCCGTATGGTCGATCGCCCCTTTTTCATTATTAGGAGTAATTGCGGGAACAATCCTTTTTAAATTCATTAACCTCTCTTTGATCAGTGTATTTATAGGTTCGATATCTCTTTCTTATGTAATTTCTAATTATTTACTTACCAAATCTAAAATTAAAAAAATTCCTTTTTATGGAAGTAAAACTATTTGGGGGACATTAGCTGGATTTACAAGTTTTGTTCTTCACTCTGGTGGTTTGCCCATGAATATCTACTTCATGTCAATTTATGATCGAAAAGTTCAATTTGTTGCTGGGCTAGTTTTTTCTATGGCCTTAATAAATCTCTTTAAACTAATTCCATATTTTTATTTGGAAATATTAAATCTAGAGAGTCTGTTAAGTTATTTATTATTTTCCCCAGTGGCAGTGATTGGAGTAATTTTAGGACATTGGATGAACGGTAAATTATCCGATAAATCATTCTTTGCTATCATCAATTTTTTTATTGTAGTTGCCTCACTTAGGTTAATCTATTTAGGGATTGTCGATTTATAGTTTTTTTTTAAGAGACTTAATTAATTCATTTTCATCTTGAAAAGAATTCATCTCATTTTTATCTATTAACACATTGTGCTTTCCATTTACTTCCTCTAAGCAAATGGGTAAGTCATTAATAAACCCTTCAAGACCGAATTCTGACAGTTCTTCTATATGTAAAAATTTATAATCATGTGGAGAATCCTCGATAAATTCTTTCCATGATTTTCGCATTTTTAAATTATAAGTAATTTGACATAAATTACATTCATATGTTTTTGGAGATAAATATTTATGAAGAGTATCAATTAAATAATTCCATTGACCACCCTTAGCATTATATATGAAAATTATATTTTTTTTATTGCACATTTTTTAAATGAAATAATACTTCTTTACAAAAAAGGTTTGAAGGTATTTTACCATCAGTAAATTGAGCAGTGTTAATAACGTCATAAGTCGAAATAATTTTAAAATTTAAATCAAGAGATAGCTTTTTAAAATCTTTAATACTACACGGATGTATATAGTCGGTATTGTACCACTGATCACTATCAGATTTTTTAAGAAGCGAGTCAAAACTACCTGATAATAGAAATTGCATTACCTTACTTAGCCTTCCCGAGTTATTGAAACCAACTATGATATTTTTACTTACTTTTTTTAAAGTATTTAATAAAACATCGGGCTTTTGAACGGCTTGAATCGTTTGCGTTAGAATGCAGTAGTCAAATTGATTATATGGAAAATCTTCTACAATTAAATTTATATCCCCGTGAATGACGTCTAATCCTCTTCCAAGACAAGAAATGACCTTTTCTTGGTTTATCTCTACTCCTTGGGCACTGATATTTTTATCAGCAAGTAATGAAATTAAATCTCCATCTGAGCAGCCGATATCCAGCACTTTAGAATTTTCCGGAATGAGGTCTAATATTATTTTATAGTCGTTTCTCATTTAATTCCCTTCAGAAAACCTTCACATACTCGAAAAAACTTAGGTTCATCAAGTAAAAAACTATCATGCCCTCTATCAGAGACGACTTCAGCAAAGCTAACATTGGAGCCGATAGAATTTAGCAATGATACGATTTCACGAGACTCTTTAGTTGGAAATAACCAATCACTCGTAAAAGAGAGAACAAGAAATCGAATTTCATTTTCTATAATTCTTTTTTGATTATTTTTGATTTCCTCAGAAACATCAAAGTAATCCATAGCTCGAGTCATATAAAGATAACTATTTGCATCAAATCGATCGACAAAAGATCGTCCTTGATATCGAAGATAGCTTTCTACTTGAAAGTCAATTCCAAAACCAAAAGACAGATCTTTTTTTTCTTGAAGATTTCTTCCAAATTTATTTTGAAAGGCTTTTTCTGAGAGATAAGTAATATGAGCAATCATTCTTGCAACTGACAATCCATTTTCTGGTTTTTGATCAAACTCTAAATATCTTCCCTGATTCCACTTCGGGTCCAGCATAATTGATTGCCTTCCAGCTTCATCAAAAGCTATATTTTGAGCTGAATGTTTTAAAGATCCAGCAATACAAACAATTGATTTCACAAATTCTGGAAAAGTAGCAGCCCATTGGAGAACTTGCATCGCTCCCATGGATCCACCAATGACTGATCTAAGTTTAGCTATTTCAAGTTCATCAATAAGTATTTTTTGAACTTTGACCATATCTCTAATGGTAATTGTAGGGAAATCCAAACCATAAATTTTTGATGTTTCAGGATTAATATCATTAGGGCCAGTAGTGCCAACACAACCACCTAAAACATTTGAACAAATAACGAAATACTTATTTGTATCAATAGGCTTATTGGGACCAACCATTAAATCCCACCAACCATTTTTTTTTGTTATTGGGCTTTCTTCTGCTGGAAATTGATCTCCCGTTAATGCATGACAGATTAAGATCGCATTATCTTTATTTGAATTTAATTCACCATAAGTTTGATAAGCAATTTGAAATTTATTTATTGATTTACCTGAATCTAATAGAAGACTCTCCTCACAAGATAGAAGAAAACCTGGATAATCAGTATTATTTGTTATCTTTCTCATTATTAATGCCCTTTTGAGATGATAACATACGGGAAAACGCTTTAGCTGTTTATACACCCGCAAGCTGCTATCAAATCGGTGTTGACCAAAATTTATGATTTTTCTATTTATTTTTCAATATAAAAGGATGATATTTTTTTCATATAGTTTAAGTATAGAAAAAAAAAAATGACTAAAAATAAGCCAAAAAATAACTATCAAGGGGGAGCTGAAGAATTCAGAGGCTTTATTCGATTATCCTCTAATGAAAATAATGATGGTCCATCCAATAGGGTAAAAGCTGTTATAAAAAAAAATGTTAATTTTTCTAATATTTATCCAGAATTAGATGGAGAAACTCTTAGAAATCAAATTTCTAAAACTTACTCATTAAAGTCCGAACAAATAATTTTGGGAGCAGGATCAGATGAAGTTTTACAAATGATCTATGCAGCTTTCACTAAACCCGGCGATGAAGTGATCTATACTAAATACGCCTTTGCCATGTATTCAATTTATGCAAAGAATTTTAATTGTAAGCCAAAAATATTTAATGACTCAAAATTTCAATTTTCTCTCAATGAATTTGCAAAACTAGCATCTTCTAAAACAAAGATTATTTTTCTTGCAAATCCAAACAACCCTACGGGATCAATTTTTTATAAGGATGAAATAATTAAATTTATAAAAAAAATTAATAAAAAAACTTTAATTGTTTTGGACTCTGCTTACTGTGAATATTTGCAAGAAAAAAAATATGAAGATGGTTTGTCATTAGTAAAAAAATTTCCAAATTTAATTATAACTAGATCTTTTTCAAAAATTTATGCATTAGGGGGTCTTCGAATAGGGTGGGGTTATTCCTCGTTGCAAAATATTTCAAAGCTATACCAATTTAAAAAGCCATTTAACGTATCTAGGCTTTCATGTGTAGCAGCTACAGAAGCATTAAAAAATCAGCGATGGACTTCTAAAAGTGTAAAAAATAATAAAAGTAATAAAAAATTTACAATTGATAGATTAGACAATTCATTGTTCAAAACGAAAGATACTACTGCTAATTTTATCCTTCTTGAGTTTAGTCATGAAAAAATAGCAAAAAAATTTGTTAAATTCCTTTATACAAAAAAAATAACGGTTAGGCATCTTGCTTCATACAGCTTGCATAAACATGTTCGTATGACTATTGGCAATCTCAATGAAATGAAAAAAACAATAAAGGTTTGTAATAGTTTTAATGTTTAAGAATATATTGATTATTGGGTTTGGAATGATTGGATCATCTATAGCTAGATCGATACCAAAATCCAGAAAACAAACCAATATTTATGCCTTTGATAAATCTAAAGATTTTTCAAAAAGGTTAAAAAAGGCAAAACTAAATGTTAGTGCCATAAAATCTCTTGAAGATATTAAGAAATTGCCAATTGACTTGATCATTGTATGTACGCCTGTCCTTCAGTATGAAATTATTTTAAAGAAAATAAATAAATTGAATAATCAGAGTTTTATAGTAACTGATGTTGGTTCAACTAAAAAAAATATTGAGGATATTTATTATAAAAATAAATTTAAATTTAGTTTTATTCCTTCCCACCCCATCGCAGGTATTGAAAAATCTGGTTTAGAGAATGGTTTTTTTGGTTTATTTGAAAACCGTTATTGTATTGTCTGCCCTTTAAAAAATTCCAGTCAAAAAGATGTTTCTTTAGTTAGTAAGTTTTGGAATTCTTTATCAATGAAAACAGAGGTCATGACAGCTAAAGAGCATGACCATGCTCTTAGCTTAACTTCTCATTTGCCTCATATCATTTCCTATTCTTTAGTCTTAACAGCTATTAAAAAAGAAAAATCTTTAAATTCTAAATTAGTTAAGTTTTCAGCTGGAGGTTTTAGAGACTTTACTCGTGTAGCGGGGAGTGATCCAGAAATGTGGAGAGATATTTTTTTAGCAAATAGTAAAGAGATTAAAAAATTAACAAATATGTTTATTGGAGAGCTCAAAAAATTTTCCAAAGATTTAAATTCCAAAAATTCAAAAAAATTATTAACTAAATTACAAAAAACTAAAAATATCAGAAATAGAATTGTAAAAGCAAAACAGGCAGGAAAATTTATTCCTAATGATTAAGGGAATTAATTTCCTTTTTTAATTGATCAAGAAATTCTTTTTTGCTTAAACCGGGTTGTATTGGCTCTTTAAATTCAATTAATATTTCACCAGATTTAATTTTATTATTTTTGGGCCAATAAAGACCAGAATTGAGGGCTATTGGCACGACTGGCTTATTAAGTGATTTGTACATTGAAAAGATTCCAGGTTTCAAATCAGGTTTTGCTTTATAAGGTGTTCTAGTACCTTCAGGAAAAATGATGACAGGTCTATATTTAACATATTCAGCTGTTTGTTCATTAACATATCGAAGGCTTTGGATACCTTGACTACGATCAATAGCTATCATACCTAGTTTTTTTAGATAAGTTCCAAAGAGTGGAATTGATAATAATTCTTTTTTTAGGATATAAGCAGGGTTATAAAAAATTTGATTAAAGTAAATCGTTTCAAACATAGATTGGTGCTTGCTTGCAAAAAGACATCCTTTTAAATTTGCAAAATCTGGGTTAATAACTTTAATCTTAATATTAAAAATACGCAGCACCCATTTCATATTTTTAGTGAAAAATATTACAAAAAATCGGAAATTTTTATATCTGAAAGGTAGTCCTAATAAAGAAATAATTAAAACTATTGCAGTGGCAAAATAAAATAAAATTAAAAAACTAAATCTCATACTTTTTAACAAAAACTATTTTTGAAATTAATAATTTTACATATTCTTCTAACATTTTCTCAAAAGGAATTATTAATTCTTCATTACTCACTGCAAAAGGAATTACTTCTAAACCAGAGAGTTGATTAAATAGAAATTCAGCTCGTTGCATATGAAGATTTGAAGTAATGAGAAGGATAGACTTAATTTTTTTTTCTAAAGCCCAATACCTTGTTTCTAAAGCATTCTCATAAGTGTTTTTAGATAAATATCCAACTTCTATACAACAATTAACCATCTCCCTATCAAAGTTTAAAATATTGACTAATACTACTTCTGAATTAAAGGTGTTATCCACTCCTGAGATAAAAAGTTTTTTTTGATTAGAATTTTCAATTTGATTATATCCCTCTATTATTCTTTCTCCTTTTCCACCTGTTAAAACAACGATAGCATCAACATCAAAATTACTTATTTTCTGATTAGGTAAATTATTTTTAAATTTCACTATTCCTAGTGCTAAAGATAGAAGAATTAAAGCTAATAGAATGTTAATGCGTTTTAAAAATAATATCATTACATGATTTCATTTTTACATAAATCCTCAAGGGTATCTCTTGATCGAATGACTCTATACTCATTCTTTCCCATTAAGACTTCAAGCGGTCTTGGACGACTATTATAAGTAGATGACATGGATGAGCCATAAGCACCAACATTTGTAAATTTCAAATAATCACCCACTTCAACTTCTGGTAAATTTATATTTTTAGCTAAAAAGTCTGTCGATTCACAGATGCCCCCAGCAATGTCATAGTTTTTGAGCTCTTTAAAATTGCCTAATGTTTGAATTGGAGGATTAATTTCATAAAGAGCGGGTCGGAGATATTCTGAAAATGATGCATCTGTAATAATGATTTCACGATCACCGCTACTTTTGATGTAAAGAACTTTTGTTATTAATTCACCACTATTGGCAACAATGTATCTCCCAGGCTCAAAAATAATATGATAGTTTTTATCTTTAAGAAGATTTTCTAATTCTTTTTGCCATTCAACAAAGTCTAAAGCGTTATCAGAGTGGTCCATAACTCCAAAGCCACCACCAAAATCAAGATTAGTGATTTTATGTTTATTTTTATTTAATTGGTCTGCGAGTAAAATTAATTGCCCGTATGATTGTATTAATTTTTGATGATCGACAATTTGACTTCCAATATGAACGGATAAAGTTGATAGCTGAACACCTTTCATCTCTAAAATTCTATCAAAATTAATTTGGTCCTCAGATATACCAAATTTGCCACCGGACTTTCCAGTAGTAATTCTTTCAAGGGTATCGGCATCTATATTGGGGTTTAGTCTTATTCCAATATTTGTTTTTAAACCTTTGCTTAAAGAATATTCATTAATAAAGTCTATTTCCTCTAAATTCTCAACATTTATAGATTTAATCTGTTGAGTAATTGCATATTTTAAATCAAATTCAGTTTTGCCAGGTCCATCAAAAATAACTTCGGATGGATCTATACCAGCTTTAAGTGATTTAAATAATTCTCCAGCAGAAACCACCTCAGCACCAAAACCTTGTCTTTTAAGTAAATTGAGAATAGCTAAATTGGGATTTGCCTTAACAGCAAAATGAAATTTATGAGAAAAATCTAAATTTAATCCTTTTAGAAGTTTTGTTTTAGCTATTATAGTTTCTTCATTATAAAGATAGAAGGGAGTAGAAAACTCATTTAAAATTTTTTCAAACATCTTTACTCCTCAGGGTATTCATATTCTTCGTTAGGGGGAAAAGGAAATTGAGACTTATCAATTACTCCCTCAGGTAATTCATTTGGTTTTTTATTTCCACATGAGAGCAAAAACAGAGAAATAACTAAAATTGATAATAATTTAAGCATATTACTTTAAAAACTTCTGAAATTTACGAATTTTTTTAGAAACTTCTTTAGGGTTTGTGCTCATATTGGTCTTTTTTCTAGCTAAGCTTTTTTTAATATCAATATACTGATAAATATTGGAATCTATTAATTTTTCAAAACTCTGAAATTCTTTCAAGGATATTTCAGAAAGTTTCATTTTATTATTCAAAGCAAATTGGACGATATCAGCAATTGTTTTGTATGATTTTCTGAATGGAATATTTTTTTCAATAACTAAATAATCAGCTAAATCAGTAGCTGTGGCAAAATTAGTCTCACATAATTCAACACCAATTTTTTTATTGAAATGTGATTTTCTGATTACATCACTCATAACATTAAGACAGAGGGAAAGTTCGTCAAAACAATCAAAAATAATTTTTTTATCTTCTTGGAAATCTTTAAAATAAGTCAACGGAAGATTAGATATAATATTTGAGAGTTCTTGAGATTTGCTTCTTATAATATTTGCCTTTGATCGTATTAATTCTAAAGAGTCAGGATTTCTTTTTTGAGGCATAATTGAACTTCCAGTTGAATACTCAGAATGGACATTAAAAAACCCTGCCAAATTACTTGACCATAAAATTAATTCAGAAGAAAGTTTACCTAAATGAATTGAAGTCATAGAACAAGAATGAAGAAAGTACATACAAAAATCTCGATCACTGACGCCATCCATCGAGTTTTGTTTTGACTTACTAAATCCCAGTTTTTTATTTAATAAATTTTGATCTAGTTGATAGTTACTTCCTGCTAAGGCAGCACTTCCTAGGACATTTTCATCTGCCCCCTGGATGCTAAATTCAAAATAATCCAAATCACGCTTGAACATTTCTAGATAAGCCAACAAGTGATGTGAAAGAGATATAGGCTGTGCTATTTGTAAATGAGTAAAACCAGGAATAATTGTTTCTTGATGTTTGTTTGCCTGATTTAAAATAGAACGCATAACCATCTTAATCAGTTTTTGTATTTCTTTTGCTGATTTTTTTGTCCAAAGACGTGTATCAGTAGCTACTTGATCATTTCGTGATCTGCCAGTGTGAATTTTTAAGGCGACATCACCAATTCTTTGATGAAGAAAGTATTCGACATTCATGTGAATATCTTCATTTTTTTTCGAAAACTTAATTTTTCCTTTTTGATAATCATTCAGAATTTCATTTAAACCTTGATAAATTTTTTTTGTCTCAAGTTTAGAGATTATCTTTAATTTTTCTAAGGCACTCACATGAGCTTGAGTGACCAGAATATCCTCTTCAATGAGTCGCTGATCAATATCTATCGAACTATTAAATTCATCCATTAAAGATGACACCTTTTTATTAATAGAAGTAGATAAAAGCTTGTTATTTTTCTTTTTTGTCATGAGCGTAATTTATTATCTTGATAAATATATAATGGCAGCAAAGACAAAAACAGCTATACCTTGAAACAAAACTCTCATTCTCATGAGTTTATTACTATGTTTTTTATTAAAATTTCCATTTTTGGCCATGGCAATGACTCCTACCACCACCATAAGCAATGCCAAAAACATAGATATAATGAGAATTATGGGTAAGATGCCAGATGTGCTCATGGTCAATAGTTATCAAATTATCCTTAAATGTCTAATTATTAAATTTGAGCTAAAAATATGAAAAAAATAGTTCTTTTTCTTCATGGCTATGGTTCAAATGGGAGTGATCTTATTACCTTGAAGGATTATTTCCATCTCAATCAATTGGAAACAGAATTTATTTCTCCAAATGCCCCAGAACCATGTGAATTTAATTATTTTGGATATCAATGGTTTGCATTAAATGAAAGATCAGTCGAAGAAATTCAGTCGGGTTTGAAATCTGCATTTTTTTATTTAGATGACATTGTGAATGATATCAAAAAAAAATTTGATATTAACACTGAGCAAATTTCAATTCTTGGGTTTTCTCAAGGCTCTATGCTCGCAACTTACTATGCTCTCCAAAATGAAAATACTTTTCAAAATATTTTTTCACTTTCTGGTTCTTTGCCTAATCAAATTCTTGATGAAATAGAATTAAAGAAAAATAATACAAAATATTTGATATTTCACGGGAAAATAGATGATGTAGTATCGCCAAATCAAGCTTTAGAAACTCATAATTTTCTGATAGGTCAAAAAATCGAAAGTCAAATAATTATGGATGATAATTGCGGACATTCTATAAGCCCATTAGCAATAGAAGCAATCAATAATAAACTTAAAAATTGGATTTAAATTATATTTAACAAACTATCAACTAGTTGATATGATATTATAAAGTTATGCTAAATTCGAATCATTGTCCCTCATTGGTTCTTAATGCAGATTATCGTCCTCTAAGTTATTTTCCCTTATCTATCTGGAGTTGGAAAGATACAGTTAAAGCAGTATTTTTAGATAGGGTTAATATAGTAGAAGAGTATGATCAAAAAGTATCCTCTCCGTCCTTTGAAATGTTTCTCCCAAGTATTATTGCTCTGAAAGATTACATCCCCCATAGCCATACCCCTGCTTTTACAAGGTTCAATGTTTTTTTAAGAGATGATTTTACATGTCAGTATTGTTATAAAAAATTTTCCACTAAAGAGTTAACTTTTGATCATTTGATTCCTAGGTCTAAAGGGGGATTAACAAACTGGGATAATGTAGTGACAGCATGTTCACATTGTAATTGGACAAAAGGAAGTAAGAGTTTATCTCAAGTAGGTTTTAAATTATTAAGAAAACCAAAAGAGCCCTCTCAGTATTCTTTGAGAGTAAAAAGCAAGAATTTCCCCTCAGATTATCTCCATTCTAGCTGGAGAGACTATCTCTATTGGGACAGCATCTTAGAAAAAGATTAATATTTTTTTGATATTTTTATAGCAGTATAACAGAGCTGTTTAATAGTTTTTGAAAGAAGAACGTAACCAGTTGTCATTTCAGCTTGGTGTTCAACCCCTATATCATGATGCTCTAGTTCATCTTCTCGAAATTTTTTAACAGTTTTCAGTAATTGAGGATTAATTTTTCTTTTTTTAAGTTCTTCAGCTTGTTCCTCATAGTGCTGTCCTATTACTTCCTCAACAGCAACTGTGCACGCCATTGCAGCTTTTTTTCCCAAAAGCGCAGTTCCTACACCAAGTGCATAACCAGCAATATTCCATATGGGAAACATGATTGTAGGTTTAACATCTTCTTTAACAAGAAGTTCATCAAAAGTTGATTTGTGGATTTCTTCTTGTTCTGCCATTTCTTTAATTTCTTTTCCAAATTCAGTATTCTCATTAAAAATAGTAAGTTGACCTCTATAAATTTGGGTTGCCCCATGCTCTCCAGCATGATCAACACGAATGATCTCTTCAATCAATTTTTTATCTTGAGGTTTAAGTTTTTTGGCTTTTTTCTTTATTGGCATAGAAAGTTATTATTATCAGAAACATAAATGAAAAAAAAGAATTATAAATTGATAGGGGAATACCAAAATATTTCAAATTAGTATTTGAGCAACTTACTATAAGAGTGTCGCTCATTAATGCCTCTTTTAATTGATTAATATCACTGGGAATTTTTGCACTTTCACAACCGCTATAACTAATTATCTCATAAGTACTAAGCGTATGATAATTAGAGATTAAAAATTCTGCTATTAATAAGAGAATGAGCAAAAAAAATGATGGTTTTATAGTTTTAGGAAAAAAAAATGAAACCAAACCAATCAAAATAATTATGTAATACGGGATTCTTTGGTAAGTACATAATTTGCATGGAGCATGACCAAGAATATATTGCATAAAAAATGCTGACAAAATCGCAAATGTAGAAAATAATACCACTAAAAAAAATATATTTTTTGAGTTAAGCATGACCTATCAATAAATAAATGACTAATACAATTAATACAGGAATTAGTAAAAATATTATTGTTTTATTTTTTTTTATAAATTGAACTCCATAATCACCAAATTGATAAACTATATAGCCGATAATTAAAAATCTTAAACCTCGAGATAAAAATGATAATAAAAGAAAAAATATAAAATTAAATTTTGCATAACCACTTGTTATGGCAATTATTTTATATGGGATTGGTGTAAAACCACCGAGAAATATTGCTATTAATCCGTATTGGTCATAAAAATAAAAAAATAATTCTTGTTTACCGAGGTCAAAAAATTCTTTGATTAAGTCAAATAAAAAGAAACCAAGAAAATATCCCATAGAACCACCTAGTATCGAAAATAAAGTACAATTAATGACAGATTTGAAAAACTTATTTTTATTAAAGTGTATAACAGGAATTAAAATTACATCTGGAGGAATAGGAAAGAAAATACTCTCTATAAATGCAACAAGTGATAAAAAAAATTGTGAATAACGGCTAGTTGATTTTTTTTCAATATATATGTAAATGCTATTCCACATTAGAGTTTTAAAATTAAGAATTAAAACTAGCCTATCAAGTAATACCAAAGATACGCAATAAATATTGCAGGTATCGCGCTATATAAAGTTGCTATAATTGCAGCTTTAGCAGAGATGGCTATAGCAGGAAAAAGAGCATCCCCATCATTTGAAATAGAATTACCAATTTGAGCTGACATTGGTATTTGACCCGAAACGTACATTGAAGTAATCATGATTTGAGGACCACAACCTGGGATGAATCCAATAATAATTGCTATTAAAGGAATAAATGGACCAAAATATTTCAGTGATTCAAAGACCAAACCTTTAGTAGATAGATCAATTAGTTCATAAGTCACAAAAGCAACAATCACCCAAACAGTAACAAAACAGGTAGTATCAGCAACCCTGCGTAATGAATTTTCATGTATTGAAGCCATTTGAATATCGGTCAGAGGATTAAACACCCAGAGCAATATACAATACATAGCTAAAATAAATGAAAAAGAATGTATTAAATCGATTCCAAAGATGTACAAAGAAACTTCTATTTGGAAAGCATTAAGTAAACCAAGGCTTATTCCAGGAATTAGGCACACTAACCAGAAAGAATAAAAGTTATTTGATATTTTATTTTTTGGTAAATTATTAGCCAAATCTTTCTTTAAAGATATTTTGTGAATAAAATTTTTAGTAAATGGTCTTATTATATATCCAAAAACTATTCCTGTAACAAAAGTAACTGGAAGTATAATCAAAGCAGCTTGGGGTTTTGAAGCTATAAGTAAAAAAGCAGCATCGCCCATAGTAGCTATTAAAGCAGCTAATACTGAACCAAAGGATACAACTCCCCTAGTATATAAACTCATCACCATAATAGCCCCGCCACAACCTGGTATTACTCCTAAAAAAGCACTGGTGGGAATTTCATAATTTTTATTTTTTTCAATATATTGTTGAAGATTGAAATTTTTTTTTTCTAATAAAACAAAAATTAGTAAGGTTACACCTACAAAAGATGAAACCGCAATATAGGCGT